>NZ_JBYSWF010000010.1:0-131150 GCF_058780865.1 Pseudomonas sp. GP01-A4 | reverse complement strand
CCCGATAATCAAGCATCCCCTTACCACCGCCGAGGCCTTCCCCCATGACGAGCCCATCCACCGACCAGGTCAGCCCCCAAACCCTGCGCAGAGTGATCATCGCCGCCGGCATCGGTAATTTCGTTGAGTGGTTCGACTTCGCCGTCTACGGCTTTCTCGCCACCACCATCGCCCAGCAATTCTTCCCCAGCGGTGACGCCAGCGCGGCGTTGCTGAAGACCTTTGCGGTGTTCGCGGTGGCCTTCGCCTTCCGGCCCCTGGGCGGGATTTTCTTTGGCATGCTCGGCGACCGGATCGGGCGCAAACGCACGCTGGCCATGACGATTTTGCTGATGGCGGGCGCCACCACGCTGATCGGCCTGCTGCCCACCTATGCCGCCATCGGCGTGGCGGCGCCGATTCTGTTGTCGTTGATTCGCTGCGCCCAGGGCTTTTCCGCCGGGGGCGAATACGCCGGGGCCTGTGCCTATCTGATGGAGCATGCGCCCAGTGACAAGCGCGCCTGGTATGGCAGTTTTGTGCCGGTGTCGACGTTTTCTGCGTTCGCTGCGGCGGCCGTGGTGGCGTACGCCCTGGAGGCTTCGCTGTCCGCCGAGGCAATGGGCAGTTGGGGCTGGCGCTTGCCGTTCCTGATCGCCGCGCCGCTGGGGCTGGTGGGGCTTTACCTGCGCTGGAAGCTGGATGAGACGCCGGCCTTCCAGGCGGTGAAGCAGGAGCACGCGGTCGCGCACTCTCCCCTCAAGGAAACCTTGCGCAACCATGGTGCGGCGATCTGTTGCCTGGGCGCTTTTGTGTCGCTTACGGCGTTGTCGTTTTATATGTTTACCACCTACTTCGCGACGTATCTGCAGGTGGCGGGTGGCTTGAGTCGGGCGGTGGCGTTGCTGGTGTCGCTGATTGCGCTGATTTTCGCGGCGGCAATCTGCCCGCTGGCGGGGTTGTATTCGGATCGGGTGGGGCGTCGGGTCACGGTGATGACGGCGTGTGTGTTGTTGATTGTGGTGGTGTACCCGTCGTTCCTGATGGCCAGTTCCGGGTCGTTCGCGGCATCGGTGGTAGGGGTGATGTTGCTGGCGGTGGGCGCGGTGCTGTGTGGGGTGGTGACGGCGGCGTTGTTGTCGGAGACCTTTCCGACACGCACGCGGTATACGGCTTCGGCGATTACCTACAACATGGCGTACACGATCTTTGGCGGTACGGCGCCGTTGGTGGCGACGTGGTTGATCAGTACCACCGGCAGCAACCTGTCGCCGGCGTTTTATCTGATTGCGGTGGCGGTGCTGGCGTTGGCGGGCGGGTTGGCGTTGCCGGAGACGTCGCGGATTTCGCTGCATGAGGTGGGCGTGGAGGAAAAAGGCGCAGCGCCGGTGTTGTCGCGTTAAAGTCGGCGGGTGTTCAAAAGTGCCGGAGACCCGAGCGATGCGTATTACCTGCCTGCATACCGCCGAGAGCAACATTGCAGTGTTTGACGCTGCCGCAGCAGCGCTGGGGATCGGGTCACGGGTGTTGCACCATGCAGTCCGGGCCGATCTTCTGGCAGCGGTCGAACGCGCGGGTAAGCTGACCGCAGGCATAGCCGAGGAAACGCAGCTGGCGCTGGTTGCCCTGGCTCAGCACTGCGATGCAGTGGTGCTCACCTGTTCGACCCTGGGCCCGGTGGTTGAACTTGCCGGTACTCACACCCCGGTGCCGATTTTGCGGGCAGATGAAGCGCTGGCATTCGCGGCGGTTCAAGCTGGCGGGAAGGTGGTGGTGTTGTGCGCTGTCGAAACCACACTCGAGCCGACTGCTCACTTGTTTTACCAGATGGCCCAGCACACCGGGGCGTCGGTGGAGGTGCAACTGGTTCCGGGGGCATGGGCGATGTTCAAGGCGGGCGACCTGCACGGTTATCTCGCGACCATCGCCAAGGCTGCGGACCGTGCCTATGGGGATGGCGCGTCTATCGTGGCACTGGCGCAAGCGTCCATGAGCGAAGCCTCTTCGCTTGTAACGACGGGCCCTGCTCCACTCACCAGTGCATCGACGGGGCTGCGGGCAGCGCTGAGTCGTGCCGAACGCGGGTATGATCCAGGCTAACCCGGCCCGACTGGACCCACGCTGATGCCCGCCTCCCACACCCGGCCTACTCCCGCACCACTCCTCAAGCCCGGCGAAACCGTGGTGCTGTTCGACGGTGTGTGCAAGCTGTGCAACGGCTGGGCGAGGTTCCTGATTCGCCACGACCACGACCGACATGTACGCTTGGCGGCCGTTCAGTCGCCCGAAGGTCAGGCGCTATTGGCCTGGGCCGGGTTGCCGCTGGATCAGTTCGACACCCTCGCAGTGATCCGCGACCGGCATTACTGGGAGCGTTCGGAGGCGGTGTTCGAAATCATTGCGCAACTGCCTGCCCGCTGGCGCCCATTGCTGGTGCTGCGCGCCATCCCGCGCTTTCTTCGGAATTGGGCTTATGATCGCATCGCGCGTAATCGCTATCGGCTCTTCGGGAAATACGACACCTGCCTGTTGCCGGATCCGGATCATGCGCGGCGTTTTTTGAAGGGGCCGCCATGAACACCTGAGTTTGGCTTACTCACCTGGGCAGGCGTGGAGGATAGGTAAAGCACTCACTCCCCGCGTCCAGTGTCGTAGCGTTTGGAATAGGAAGCCCCCATCAGATAGAAGCACCCACCCGCCACGATAAACGCCGCGAGCATATAGAACATGAAATGCGCCGACTGCGTTGCCAGGGCAAACCCGCACAGCACCGGCCCCAGCGCACCGCCGAGGCTGGACAGGTTTTGCGCGCCGTAATACATGCCGCGCAGGTGCTCCGGTGCGATGCGGTCGATAAACATGTACTCGGCCGGGAACACGATGATTTCGCCCACGGTGAATATCGCCACGGCCAACGCCCAATGCAGCACGGTGGTGGACAGCGCAAAACCGACGACGCCCAGCAGAAACAGGCTGAAGCCCGCCGTCAGCCATTGATTCAGATGCTCGTTGGTAATGCGCTTGCCCACGATGTACTGCAGGCAGATCACCACGGTCGCATTGACCGCCACCACCGAGCTGATGACCCGGTAGGTAAATTCCGGCGTGCTTGTGGTCACCAGGTATTGCGAGATGTAGCCGGTGAATTGGCCGAACGCCACGGCGCTCAACGCGCCGCCCACCGTGAAGCAGACCAGGCGATAGTCCTTGAGCAGAATGCGCCCCACCGCGACGAACGACACCGGGGCATTGGCCGGGTCGGCGGAGCTGAGGCTCCTGTCGCCCCACACCATATAGGTCAGGAAGAAGCCCATGCCCAGGATCGCCGACACCAGGAACGGCAGTTTCATATCCATGTGCGCGAGCCCGGCGCCAATGAACGGCCCCACTGCGTAACCAATGTTGATCAGGGTGTAGCGCACCGAAAACACTTTGCCGCGTTCGGCTTCCGGCAGCAGTTTGCCAAACGCGGCCTTGACCACGATATCGATCACTGAATAGGCGAAGTTGAACGACACCAGAAACAGGAAAAACAGCCACAGGTGCGACGTGACGCACATGCCGATGAAGCCGACGGTGAAAAACCCCGTGAAGCTGAGAATCAATCGGTAGCTGGAGATTTTGTCAGTCAGGTAGCCGCCG
The DNA here is from genome assembly GCF_058780865.1 of Pseudomonas sp. GP01-A4. Lineage (NCBI taxonomy): Bacteria > Pseudomonadati > Pseudomonadota > Gammaproteobacteria > Pseudomonadales > Pseudomonadaceae > Pseudomonas > Pseudomonas sp. GP01-A4. Next base: position 127,529 of record NZ_JBYSWF010000010.1, on the reverse strand, counting down.
TAAAGGCTCAGCAACGAACCGACGAGCATCGCACCACCCACCACCAGGCCGATTTCGCTGATGCCCAACGTGAAGTTGGATGACAGATAAATCACCATATACGGCAGGGTAATGGCGCGCCCCAGGGTCAGGAACAACGCAGACGACAGCAGCAGATTGACCGAAAACGGGTAGTGTCTGAAGGCAGCGAGCATCAGCGTCGGTTCCTGTTATTGGCAGTATCAAAGGCTAAGTAACATATCCTTACACATCCACCTTTGAGCCGGCTTAATTATTTAGCCGCGCCCCCAATCGCCCGTGAAGCCTCAGCCAAACGCTGCGTAGCGACGCGGATTTCCTCCGAATTGAGCGAGGCGAAGCCCAGGCGCAAGGCATTTTCAGGATGATCAAACGGTGAAAACAGGCGACCGCTGCGCACCACCAGGTCCAGCTCCAGCGCTTTTTCGGCCAGTCGGTCGACGTCGATTGAGTCGGCGAACCTTACCCACAACGCTAGCCCGCCTTCGGGTTCCTGCACAGAGATCTGCTCGCCAAAAGCTTCCAGCAAACAACTGAGCAGGGTCTCCCGACGCCGGCGGTATTCCCTGGAAACCCGCCGCAGGTGCTTCTTCAATTCGCCATCGTTGATCAGGTCCGCGAGCATCCGCTGCATCACGGCATCGCCCTGGCCCAGGCTCACCGCCGCCGTACGCTCAAGCACTTCGATGAGGTTCGACGGTGCAACGATATAGCTGCAACGGAAGGTGCTGCCCAGGGACTTGGACAGCGAGCCGATGTAGATCACATGACGCTGCGCGCTATCACTGGCCAGAGGCAAATAGGGCCGTCCGGCAAAGTGGTATTCGTGGTCGTAGTCTTCCTCGATGATGCAGAAGTCATGCAGCCGGGCCAGTTCCAGGAGCTGCTGGCGACGTCCGGCACGCAGGCTGACGGTGGTAGGAAACTGGTGATGGGGGGTGACGTACATCATCCGTACGTCATGCAGGCGGCACAGCTCGGCGAGTTGGTCGACCCGGCAACCTTCGTCGTCCAGGTCCACGGTGACCAGTTGCGCACCCAACTGGCGGAAAATCTCCCAGGCCGGTGGGTAACTCAGGCGTTCGACCACCACCACATCACCGGGTTTGAGCAACGCGCTGGCGGTCAGGTACAGCGACATCTGCACGCCTTGAGTCAGGCAAATCTGCGGCGCGCCGACCGTCAAGCCGCGATTGTGGCGCAACATTTCGGCCAGGGCGTTGCGCAGGTACTGGCCGCTGCCTTCGCTGCCATGGCGCACGGTGTTGGTGGTAAAGCTGTTGCGCAAGGCATTGCGGTAATAGCGGTGCAGCACGGCTTGCGGCAGCAAGCGATGGTCACAGGCGCCATTGTCGAAAAACAGCGCGCCGGGCCGGTGTTGCAGGGCTGTCACCTGTTCGCCTGGGGTGAAATAGGCCGCCGCAGGCACCTCCCGCAATGCCGGGGCAAACGACTTCGGGGCGCGGGTGGCCGGCACCGCGCCTGTCGCCAACTGCGAACTGACGAAGGTGCCGCGACGTTGAAGGCTGACCAGCCAGCCCTTGGTCACCGCCTCCTCGTAGGCAAGGATCACCGTCTTGCGGTTGACGTCCAGCAGTTGCGCCATCTCCCGCGTGCCGGGCAACAGCGCTCCGGGGCGCAGGCGGCCCTCGACAATCGCACTCACCAGGCCCTCGACGATCTTTCTGTAGGACGCCTGCGGCTGCGCCCCATCGAGTTTGAGCAACGGGCGCCATTTGCGAAGCTGGACCATATGAATTATCCAAAACTGGAGGTTCTCCTGGTCCTAGTCTACCGCAACAATCGAGCCTCAATTGCCCCGAGGTGTTTATGCACAACCGCCATGTCGTTGAATTGTTGCCCTCGGGCAAATCCTTCGAAGCTGCCGATCAATTGTTGCTCGACGCCATGCTGGCCAGCGGTCTCGCCGTACCCTTTTCCTGCCGGCGCGGCGCCTGCGGGTCGTGCAAGGTCAAGGTGGTGTCGGGCCAGCACCGGGAAAAGCTGCGCACACCCGACACCCCTGCCCCTTCTTATCCGCTCGCGGCTGACGAGATGTTGCTGTGCCAGAGCCATGCCTGCAGCGACATGCGCCTGGAAATCCCCGGCTGGTCACTGGACACGCCCGCGCTGGAAGCCAGCGCACAGGTGATCAGCAAACGCGCGTTGAGCGCCGACATCGTCGAGCTGGTGTTGCTGACTGCCCAGCCACTCGAAGTCCGGGCCGGCCAGTACCTCAGGTTTCGCCTCGACGATGGCGACAGCCGCTGTTTCTCCGTGGCCAATCTGCCCGCGCAGGACCAAGGCCGGTTGGTGTTTCATATTCGCCAGGTCAGCGGCGGCCTGTTTTCCGAACGCATCCTGCCGACCTTGCAAGTGGGTGATGCGGTGAAACTCGAAGGCCCCGTGGGCGCCTGCACCTGGCAACACGACGATGAACGCCCTGTTGTGCTGTTCGCTACCGGGACCGGTTATGCCGGTATCAAGCCCTTGTTGCTGACGGCCCTGGCCCGCCAGGCCGAGGTCACCCTGTATTGGGGTAACTCGGCCCCGGCGGACTTCTACGACGTCGAGTTTCTCGAACGGGCCAGCCAGGCCCATCCACGCTTTCTCTGGCATCGGGTTTTGTCGGCAGACGCCCGCGTACAGCAGGTCGCGTTGACACAGCCCCATGACTGGGCCGAGAGCCAAATCTACGCCTGCGGCAATAGCACGATGATCAACCAGGCCCGCGAAGCCTGCCTGGCGGCGGGTGCGCAGGCGCATCGTTTCGTCGCCGAAGCCTTCGTCCCCAGCGGTGCATTGACGCCAGCGGAGTCGCTCAACACGCGGCACCCGGTGCTGGAAAAAGTCGGCCCGCGCTACTCGCTGGACGGCATGCTCGCGGCTCGCGAGCAGACGGTCAGGGCCCTGGCCGCCATCGCCGATCAATTGAAAGTCGGCATGACCACGGCGCAAGCCCTCGCAATGGCCAGTGAGACATTGCAGGCCATGGGCGCGTCTCACACCTGGCATCCCACCTATATCCGCTTTGGCGAAGACACCATCCGCACACCCCGCCAAGGCATCGACCTGCTGCGCAAGCTGCGGCCCACCGATATCGCCGTGGTGGACCTTGGCCCGGTGTGGGATGGCTATGAAGGCGACTATGGCGACACCTTCGTATTCGGCGAGCACCCATTGCATGACGCTTGCACGAAGGCCCTGCATGAAGTGTTCGACGAGACCCGCGATGCCTGGCACCGCGGGCTGACCGGGCGCGAGCTGTACGACTTCGCTGAGGGTAGCGCCCTCTCCAAGGGCTGGCGCCTTGAGCGCAACCTGGCCGGACACCGCATCGCCGACTTCCCCCATGCCCTGTTCGGGCAGGACAAGCTGGCTGAAGTCGAGATCGTACCGAGCGAGATGGTCTGGGTGCTGGAGATACAGATCTGCCATCCCACACAACCGGTCGGGGCGTTCTTCGAGGATATTCTGATTGGCGAGGCCAACGGGGGCGTGTAGGGACGGGCCGTACGGTGGACCCGGTGAGTCCAGAGCGGTAACGTTATCCGGGCATTATCACCTCAGCAAAAAGGGAGTTTGCATCATGACCGACGACACAAAAACAAAAGGGCCAGCGTCGTACTTCCCCTCCATCGAAAAAAACTATGGGCAACCCATTAGCCACTGGCTGGATCTGCTCAAGGCCGCCAGTTCCAGGAAGCATATGGAGCTTGTGGCCTTGCTCAAGACTGAACACGGCATGGGCCATGGTCACGCCAATGCGTTGGTTGCGTACTTCTTGGCGGCTGAAAAAGGCAATTGATCCACCTCCCGGCGGGCGGTGAACGTGCCTACCCGCCGGGCGTTGCGGCTGTCTCTTGCAGCGTTCGTTCAAGTCGTCGCAGGTGAGCATTCACAATGAGTTTGTGCGCTGGCCCCACTGGCAGCATGTAGAGGCGCCCATAGGTGTTATGGGTGACAACCGACGAGGTGATCGTGAGTACACGGTCAGCGATTGAAAGGCAGATCATCACATCCAGGTGCCGGTCACGCTCGGTCAGCACCAGCATGTCGGGCGCGCTGCGTTCCACCAGGAAGAAGTCCAGCCGGTCGCCGACCTGCACAGCCTCGCGCAAGGTGCCGGAGAACCCACCGATGCGCTTCACACCAAACAACGAGGAAATGGCATCCCTGATTCGGAAAGCCACCTGCATCAACGGCCCCGGTTCGCCGGTCATGATGTTCCAGGCATCCAGCGCGGTGATTTCAGTAGGCAGCGGGGCTGACCGGGTGTCGTAGTAATCAAGCTCTGACGGTGCACGCAGCGTGTGAACAACATCGGTAGTCGTCAACATTATCTTCCCTGATTGCTCGGTTAGAGCGGCTGACCTACATCAATACGATTCCCGTCCGGGTCTTCGAACACAAACGCCCGCAACCCGTAATCCTGATCCTTGAGGCGCTTGATGATCCTCGCCCCATGCTGCACGCAAGCGGCGTGCAGCCTGTCGACATCGTCCACCATCAGGTGGGCAATCGTGAACGCGGCAGCTGGATGGTTGGGTTGCAAGGTCAAATGCAGCTCGCCCTGGTCGCGCTGCAGAATCATGAAGCCGATCGGGTTTCCATTTTCGAAGGCTTTCGTAAACCCCAGGGCCCTGGTGTAAAAATCATGGGCCCTGCCCATGTCCTTTACGGGAAGCGTTACTGCAATTCGTCCGAAACGGACGCCATGATCAACGACTGCGCTCATCGCAGAACCTCAACGTGCAAGCACCATGACACCTGCCAGGCGGTGCTGGTGAGTGTGAAGCGCCTTGCCAAACCTGAAGGAGCAGGACGGTGCCTGCGAGGCAGAGGTTATTTTGCGCAGCTACCGAAGTAAAGAGAGATACGAGGGTCGTTGCCGGGCAATGATCAGCAGGCGGTCGTTCACCTACGATTGCTCGGAGTCGGACCTGAGCCCCAAATCAGCAAGATTGATCAAGCGGACTGAAAGGAGGGCGAAGCGCATGCGTTTATTCTCGCCCCCTGCCTCTAACACGGTTTCAGAGATGAAACGCCGGCCCCGCCTCTGCACCTTGTGGAGGCGCTTCAACCTTCACCTTCAGCGCAATCAACAGTGCCGCCAACAGCATCAAGATACCTGCCGCGACAAAGACCCCGCCGATACCACTGAAACTGAACATCGCGCCGCCTGCCGCCGCCCCGGCGGCAATCGCCGACTGCACTGAAGCCACCACCATGCCCCCGGCGCTTTCAGCCTGGTCAGGCACTGCCCGCGCCACCCAGTTCGACCAGGCCACCGGCACCCCGCCAAACGCCAGGCCCCAGAGCATCAACAACCACACCTGGCCGGTCACGGTTGCCGGCAACAGCGCCAGGGCGAGCGCCGCAACGCCCACCAGCGCGGGCATCAGCACCAATGTTCCACGCGGCAGACGCACCAGCAGCCAGCCGGCCAGCAGCGTGCCGGCAAAGTTCGCAACACCGAATCCCAGCAACATCAACGCCAGCCCCTCGGCATCGACGCCAGTGGTGCTTTCCAGGAATGGCCGGATGTAGGTGAACAACGCAAAGTGCCCGGTGTGCACCAGCACGCACCCCAACATGCCCACGGCAATGCCCGGGCGCAGCAGCACTTCCAGCACCGTCCTCAAGCGGGCGGTCCTGCGGGGTGCGAGCGGCGGCAGGGTGAACAGCTGGAACACCAGGGTCACGCCGCCCACTGCGGCGGCGGCGAGAAACGCGCTGCGCCAGCCGTACAGCCCACCCAAAAAGCTGCCCAGCGGCACCGCCACGACAGTGCCCACCGCGATGCCGCTGAAGATGATCGACAAGGCACGCGGCAGCAGTGCCGCCGGTACAAGCCGCATCGCCACCGCCGCCGCCATGCTCCAGAAGCCACCCAGGGCGATGCCCAGCAGGACGCGCATCAGCAGCAACACCGTGAGGCTCGACGAGACCGCCACTAGCAGGTTGGAGCAGATCATCAGTGCGCTGAAGCACAACAGCACCACGCGCCGGTCGATCCCGCGGGTCAGGCCCGGTACCAGCAAACCGGCGAACAACGCCACCACCGCCGTGACTGTCACCGCCTGCCCTGCCAAGGCTTCCGAGACGCCGAGTTCGACCGCCATCGGCGTCAACAAACTGGCCGGCAGGTACTCCGCCGTGAGTAATCCGAACACGCCCATCGCCAACGAAAACACCGCCATCCAGGCCGGTGTCGCGGGCGCTGCATCTGCACCGGTTACGGCGTCACACACACAACTGCTCATCACTGGTCACCCTCCAAAAGTTATCGCGACCGCCAGTCTAGGTACGCAGGGCAGGATGATCTATGATGCAAAATCTTGAATTCTTTACCGAAACCCCGAAAATGATGCCTCCAGAACCGTTCGACGTGTCCTCTGACCTCATCAACGAGCTGTTGCGCGGCATGCGCCTGCGGGGCGTCGAGTACCGCCGTATCCAGGCCGGGCCGGCGTTTGGCCTGGGCTTTGCGACCAAACCCGGGCATGCGTACTTCCACCTTGTCGCCGCCGGCGGCGTCACCCTGCGTACCGAGGACGGCACGCAGTACGAACTGACGCCGGGCAACGCCGTGTTCATCTCCCACGGGGGCGCCCATCAGTTGCTCTCCAGCCCGGAGGTGCCGGTGCAGGACATCGACAGCTTCAACGCCGCAGCCCTCGGCGATGCGGTGTGTGCCGTGGATGCCCGCACCGATGCAGGCGTGGCTCAAAGCACCCTGCTCTTCAGCGGCTGCATGGAGTTTGAACTGGGGAGTTTGCACGGCCTTGGCCGCCTGATGCCGGACCTGATGCTGATCGACGCCAAGGGCCAACGTTATCCGGGGCTGATGCCGATCCTGGCGGCCATGGAGCGTGAAGTCAGCAGCGCCCGCATCGGCTTCGCCGGCATTCTGGCGCGCTTGGCGGACGTGGTGGCGGCCATGGTTGTTCGGGGCTGGGTCGAATGTGCCTGCGGGAATGCGTCCGGCCTGGTGGCCGCGCTACGCGACCCGCGCCTGGCCAAGGCCCTGCTGGCGTTGCATCAACAGCCTGGGCGCGACTGGACGGTGGAAGAGCTGGCGGCGCAGTGTCATACCTCGCGCTCGGTGTTCGCCCAACACTTTCAAACCACGATCGGCACGCCACCGTTGCGCTACGCCACCGAACTGCGGATGCGCCTGGCCAGCCAGTGGCTGACGCTGGAGCGGCTGCCCATTGAAACCGTGGCGCAGCGCCTTGGCTATAACTCCCAGGCCGCGTTCAGCCGGGCATTCAAGCGCGTCACCGGGCAGCCACCGGGGGCCAGCCGGCGATCTTGAGCCGCTAGGAAAAGTGCGTGATCAACATTTCTCGCACTGCACTGACCAGCGAAGCCTCGCCCGGACGCGGCGGTAACAGGCTGAACTCGACATCGGGCAACGCCGGAAGCGTTTGAATCGTCCGGCATGCCTCGGCCCCGGCAGGCACGGCCGAGCTGTTCAGGCACGCCACGCCCAGCCCCGCCAGCAGTGCCGATTGCAGGCCCGCCACCCCGGACGCGGAATGCGCGATGACATACGGCACCCCGCGCGCATCCAGCAGGTCGATGGTGAACCGCTGCAAGCTGCAATCCTGGGGAAGTACCACCAACGGCAGCGGCGCCGCGAGTTGGTGCTGTGCGTCGAACCCACTGAGTGCCACCCACCGCAGGGCCTCTCGTCGTACGGGAATGCCTTCGGGAAGGCTGCGACCATCGAGGATGCGCATCGACAGGCCAATGTCGAATTCGCCGCTGTTGGCGCCCTTTTCGATTTGCAGGCTCTTGCGCACCGAAACATGCAACCGAAGCTGCGGATATCGCGTGCGCAAACCCTTCAACATGCCCGCGATGGCGCTCGGCAAAAAATAGTCGGTGATGGCCAGGCGCAGTTCGCCGCTCAAGGTCACGCCGCGCATGTCCTCAAGCACGCAGTCACTCAGCGCGAGCAATTCACGCGCATGTGCCAGCAGGCGCTCTCCGGCAGGTGTGGGGCTCACGCCTTTTTTGCCGCGCTCCAGCAGCGTCACGCCGGTGAAGGTTTCCAGCTTGCGAAGTTGCTCACTGAGCGCGGACTGGGAACGGCACAGCTTGGGCGCGGCCGCCGAAAGGCTGCCGGATTCCAGGATGGTGACGAAGGAGCGCAGTTGCTCAAGGTCAAAGGGGCGCATGTCTAACCTGCGTTTTTTCCGATAGATATCATTATATCTTCCCGTTTTTCAGATCCGAATAATTTTCTTAATCTGGCACCTCACCCTACCCTTACGAGGAATTCGCCATGCCAGGCATCACCCTGAAAATATCCGGAGAACGCAATCCCGAACTGGTCCGCCAGCTCGTCCCGCAGCTCACTGCACTGACCTGTGAAGTGCTCGAGAAACGCCCGGAGCAGACCTTGCTGATTCTCGATTTTGTACCGCATGACCAGTGGTTCATTCATAACCGCTCGCTGGCCGAACATGGGCGCAACGCATTCCGCCTGGAAGTCACCGTGACCGATGAGACCAACACCAAGGCGCAAAAGGCGCGTTTTCATCGTGAGGCCTACACGCTGTTGGCGGAGTTGATCGGCAACCTGCACCCACACTCCAATGTGCATATCATCGACTGCCGAGCCAGTGCCTACGGCTATGAAGGGGTGACTCAGGAGTACCGCTATCAACACACTTGATAGGCCGGGAAAAAGCCGCGCATGAATATCGATCAGGTCAATGCGCGGCTCATCAAGTCCGTGAACAGTTGCAGAACCCGTTCATCATCCACGCCCAACAATCGGTCACCCACATAGCATTCGGTCTTGCACCATCCCGGTCCATGAACGACAGCACGCCCAGCCGCGACACCAGGTAACGCCCCGGCAAAAGGACCATTGACGCGGGCTTTTATGACAAAAAATTCATACAGCTAAACTGTACAGTTTTTCTGCACGCATGCTAACGTCCGGGCATGAACAAACCTTCCATCACCTCCGAAACCCAATCCGCCGCCCTGGCTGCCGAGCTGCGCATCTCCCTGGGCAAGCTGATACGCCGGCTGCGGGAACAAACCCATCCGAACGATTTCACTTCCGCCCAGAAGTCGGTGCTGCTGCGCCTGGACCGAGACGGGCCCAGCACCGTCTCGGCCCTGGCCCGGGCGGAGAGCGTGCGGCCGCAGTCCATGCGCATCACCGTGGCCGGGCTGGAAACGATGAAAGCGATCAGGGGCAAACCCGACCCCAGCGATGGGCGCCAAACCCTGATCGAGCTGACTCCCGGCTTTCGTAAGCACCTGATCGCCAGCCGGGCGGCCAAGGACGATTGGCTGCTGCGGGCGCTGCAGGAGCAACTGTCTGCCGTAGAACAAGCTGAACTCGCGGCAGCGGTAAAGCTGCTGGAGCGCCTCGCCGACTTTTGAGCCACTTCTATCCGTTCGAGGACCTCCCATGGCCGTCACCTTGCTGGATCCCAACACCGCGCTGATCATCGTGGACTTGCAAAAAGGCATCGCCGAATACCCGTTCATCCACCCCATCGGCGCCGTGGTGGAACGCTCCCGTGCACTGCTCGACGCGTTCCGCGAGCGCGGCATGCCGGTGGTGCTGGTCAACGTCACAGGCTTCGCCCCCGGGCGCACCGAGCGGCCACGGCGCAGCGATGTATTTCCAACGGGATGGGCCGACCTACTGCCCGAACTCGATCAGCAACCCGGCGACATTGGGGTGACCAAACGCACCTGGGGCGCATTCGCCAGCACTGATCTTGAGGCGCAACTCAAAGCACGCGGCGTGACCCAAGTGGTGATCACCGGCGTTGCTACCGGAACCGGCGTGGAGTCCACCGCGCGCCAGGCCTACGAGGCCGGCTTCAACGTGACCCTGGCCGTCGACGCCTTGACCGACGCGAACGCCGAGGCCCATCACTACAGCCTGAACCAGGTATTCCCGAAGCTGGGGGAAACCGGCACGGCGCAAGAGATCATCGGCTTGCTTGCAACAAGGGGGGCGTGACGATGCAATGGCATGAGCTGGTGTCTTATTTCTTCGGCGGCGTATTGCTCGCCAACGCGCTGCCCCATTGCCTCAGTGGCTTGATGGGCCAGTCCTTCCAGACGCCGTTTGCCAAGCCGCGCGGCCAGGGGCGGTCCTCCTCGACGCTGAATGTGCTCTGGGGTTTTCTCAACCTGGTGATCGGCTACGTGCTGGTCTGCCGGGTCGGGGACTTCGACCTCAAAAACACCGCTGATGTGCTCGCCCTCGGGCTCGGGGCCTTGGCCCTGAGTGTATTCCTGGCGCAGCATTTCGGGCGCTTCAACGGTGGTCACTCCTCAGGGCCGGTGTGAGTTCGATGGGCATTTTCCGCTCGCTGCGCAGCGTCAACTACCGCATTTGGGCCGCCGGCGCCCTGGTGTCGAATATCGGCACCTGGATGCAACGCACGGCCCAGGACTGGCTGGTGCTGACCCAGCTCACGCCGCATAACGCGTCGGCCGTCGGCATCGTCATGGCGTTGCAGTTCGGGCCGCAATTGCTGTTGCTGCCCTGGACCGGCTTCGCCGCCGATCACTACGACAAGCGCAAGCTGCTGATGGTCACCCAGGGCGTGATGGGCGTGCTGGCGCTGATGCTGGGGGTGTTTACCCTGACCGGCATCGTGCAGCTGTGGCACGTGTATGTGTTCGCGTTTTTGTCTGGCTGCGCCTCGGCCTTCGATGCACCGGTGCGGCAGATATTCGTGGCGGAGCTGGTGGGCGAAGCGGACCTGTCCAATGCCATCGCGCTCAATTCCACCTCGTTCAACATGGCGCGCATGATTGGCCCGGCGGTGGCCGGCGTGACCATCGCATCGGTGGGCACCGGCTGGGCGTTCCTGCTCAATGGCGCGAGTTTTTTCGCGGTGCTGGCCTCGCTGTTTCTGCTGCGGGTTTCCGGCCTGCACACCAGCCTGCGGGCGCTGCGCACCAAGGGCAGCCTGACTGAAGGCCTGCGTTATGTGTGGGCGCGGCCGGACCTGATGGCGATCCTGATCATGCTGTTCTTGATCGGCACCTTCGGCATGAATTTTCCGATCTTCATCTCGACCATGGCCGTCACCGTGTTCCACGCCGATGCCCGCGGCTATGGCCTGCTGACGTCGACCCTGGCCATCGGCACCGTTGCCGGGGCGCTGCTCGCAGCCGGTCGCGAGCGGCCACACTTCAAGGCGTTGTTGATCGGCGCGCTGGTATTCGGGGTGGGCTGCACGCTGGCGGCGATTGCCCCGAACTATTGGTTGTTCGCCGGGGCGCTGGTGATCATCGGCGTGGGCGCGCTGACCTTCAGCAACACCACCAACAGCCTGATGCAACTCACCACCGAGCCCGCCATGCGCGGCCGAGTGATCGCCTTGCGGGTGGGCGTGGCGCTTGGCGGCACACCGATTGGAGCACCGATAGTGGGTTGGGTTGCCGACCACCTGGGCCCACGCTGGGCACTGGCAGTCGGCGCCGCCTCGGGCATCCTGGCCGCCGGGGTGGCGGTGTACACCATGACGCGCAAGCTGGATCGGCCCAAAAATATCTGATGGGCAACACAGCTCCCACAGTTGATCTTCGCAGGCTCGCACAGTTGATTGATCGTTCCCACGCTCTGCGTGGGAATACATCCTGTGACGCTCCGCGTCACCCCTGCGCAGGACTTGAACCTTGCATCGTCAGCTGGACGCAGAGCGTCCGAGGCGGCATTCCCTGCAGAGCGTGGGAACGATCAATATCTGAAGGGCAACACGAATCCAGTGTGGGAGCTGTCGAGCTTTAGCGAGGCTGCGAAGAGGCCCTGTCAGGCAATAAAGATGTCGCCTGCCAGTCCGCCATCGCAGCCTCGCTAAAGCTCGACAGCTCCCACAGTAGATCTCTCGCGTATCATCACCCTCCTCGCTCCTCAAGGAATCCCCATGTCTTCAAGCAAACGCGACAGCGCGCGCATCGAACGTCGCCTGGTCGCGACCCTGACCGAAGCCTGTGAGATCGCGAAAGCCGAAATTACCGGCTTCGACTGGCTGACCCACGAAGTCGACTACCAGGCCTTTGCCCAAAGCCTGCTGGTCATCTGGGTATTCGATACCAGGGCGAACCGGGAACTGGCCCTTTCTACCGGACTGGACCTGCGCATGCGCGAGCTGACGGCCACCGCGCTGGAGGATGCCGGGGTGGATCGCCCTTCTTCGCCCCGCTACGTGCGCTTCGACTCCGAGGAAGAATGCCACCTGCAGCATGGCGGCAATTGGCGCCTGCGCCTGCTCAAACTGTATGCGGTAAAGGGGTAAAGCCTTGGCTAAAGATATCGAGAACCCGTGCGTCTCAACCTGCCAGCTCAGTGGTGAGCTGTGCGTGAGTTGTGGACGCACCAAGGACGATATTCGCAAATGGAAAAAGATGAAGCGGCCAGAGAAGATGGCCGCTGTGCAGCGCGCAACGTTGCGCTTGAAGACGTTGAAAAAGGGCAAGTGACGCACCCGGTTTCAGGCCGTCAAGTACGCCCGACTGACCCCGTCACCGGCAAATTCCCGAGCAACTTGAGCCCGGTGGTTTTCACAAACGTCGCGTAGTCCATCGGCTTCTCGATACGGGTTTCAGCGTTGGGCAGTACATACGCCCAGGCGCGCTTGGACGACACGTCGTAAACCAGCTTGAACAGGCGGGTCGGCACCCAGACCTTGTTGTCGCCAATGGTGCTGTAGCCCGGGTCAAACAACGGCCCGGTGAACACGAACACATTGCCGTCGGCGCGCTTGGCAAACTTGCGCACGTCCGCCTCGACCTTGCTCCAGATCTTGCGGTTGTTGGTCGGGTCTTGCGGGACCATGTTCGACAGCGCAAAGGACTGGGCCATGGCGTTGGTGCTCGGCGCATCCGCCGCCGGGGATTGATGGCCGCGGTCCACGGCCGGGTGTTGGCCACGGTAGTCGCTCAACTCGGCGCGCGCGCCTTTGGGAATACGCGGGTCGGGGTAGAACTGGTTGGTGCGTTCTTCGCCTTTGGCATCCTTCAACTGGCCGGCATTCAGGCGTTCGACCACCACCAGCGGGGTCTTGCTGGTTTGCGAGTACAGCACCGCGAAATTATCGGAACACAGCGCCAGGGGTTTCATGGTGGCCGGCACGGTGGCCGTGTTGATCGGTTGTGCGGCCGGGAACAGGTCGGCGCAACTGTCGAACGATGGCTTTTTCTGTTGGCTTGAATACAGACCCAGGGCCGCGCCCTGACTGATGGAGCCCGAGCGAGAGGTATGGGATTGAGGCGGTGTGATGAGGTCCAGCAGGCCACGGGCTTGCGCCCCGGTGGAGAGCAAAACAAGGGCCGACAGCCCAACTGCAATTTTGCGTAGGTGCATGGGTTAAATCTTCAAAGTTCGATTGCGGGGCTTATGGACCCATGGATGTGACTTTAGTGCGAAGCAGCGCTGCAAAATACCCTGAACACGGTTTACGTAAGTGACTGATAGGTTTGAAGATAAGCTCGCAGCATGCGGGTCACCTGCTGTTCCAGGCCGGCTTCAAAGGCCGCAGATGCATTGCCTTCAAGCAACGCCCGAACCGGTCCCACCACCGCGCTGAGCGAGATGGCGGCGGTAAGGGATGGGTCTTCAAACCGGGCATCCGACGCCGTCGCCAACATCGCTGCAATCGCGGCCACCACCCGCTTGTTGATCCGCGCCACAAGCTCCGCACCGCCCCGCTCACCTGCGATGGCATACAGGGCTTTGGACGCCGTCGGGTCCATCAGCTTCACGGCGAGAAAAGCCGTGACAAACCCCGATGCCATTTCCGCCACCGTGGTGCCCTGGTGTTGATCGCACGCCTGCTCGACGGTCTCGGCCACCTGCACCAGATGCTTCTCCAATACCGCAGCAAGCAGTGCATCGCGGTTCGGATAGTACTGATAGAGACTGCCCACCGACATGCCCGCCCGCTCGGCCACGCGGGTCGTGGTGCAGCGCACCAGGCCCTGAGCGGTCAAAACCTGAAGGGTTGCCGTGTGCAGCGCTTCCACCGTCGCCGCCGACCGGGCCTGGACCGCTGATTTTCTTGGCTTTAACGACGCTTTGAGAGGGCTCATGGAATGCGAATTCTAAACCTGAAGGATCCTTCATATTATAGGCTTCCTCCCGTCAAGCAAGAGCCCCGACCATGACCCCCAGCACATTCAATCTCGGCGATCGCACCGTCAACCGCATCGGCTACGGCGCCATGCAACTGGCCGGCCCAGGCGTGTTTGGCCCGCCCAAGGACCGTGATGCAGCGCTGGCCGTACTGCGCGAGGCCGTCGCTTGCGGCGTGAACCATATCGACACCAGCGACTTCTACGGGCCGCATGTCACCAATCAGATTATTCGTGAGGCACTGCACCCGTATAAAGACGATCTCACGATCGTCACCAAGGTAGGCGCCCGCCGTGGCGACGATGGCGCCTGGTTCAACGCTTCGTCGAAGGCCGAGCTGACCCAGGCCGTGCACGACAACCTGCGCAACCTGGGCCTGGATGTGCTGGACGTGGTGAATGTGCGGGCCATGCACGGCGTGATGGGCACTGCCGAAGGCTCGATCGAGGAACCCCTGAGTGCCATTGCCGAGCTGCAACAACAGGGCCTGATACGCCATATCGGCATCAGCAACGTTACCCCGACGCAGGTCGCCGAGGCGCGAAAAATCGTGCGCTTCGTGTGCGTCCAGAACCTGTACAACATCGCCCACCAACACGATAACGCGATGCTCGACGAATTGGCCCGGGACGGCATCGCCTATGTGCCATTCTTCCCGCTGGGCGGATTTTCGCCAGTGCAGTCAGCGGTGTTGTCGAACGTTGCACAGCGCCTCGGCGTCACCCCGATGCAACTGGCCCTGGCATGGCTGCTGCGCCGTTCCCCGAATATCCTGCTGATCCCGGGAACGTCCTCGGTCACCCATCTACGGGAAAACATCGCGGTGGGCGAGCTGGATCTTTCGGGCGAGGTACTCGCAGAGCTGAACACCCTCGCAGGCTGACCCTCACGCCAGCAGTTCTGCGATCCACCGCGCCTGCTGGGCGACCTCTTGCACCTTGTCCTCGGGCACCGCTTGCCGCGCCTGGGCGAAGTCGCTCAGGGTCTGCTGTTTGTGGCGCAGGATGCGCTGCCACTTGAGCAGGAATTCCGGGCTGCGGGCCTGCATTTGCAGCGGGCCGAAGTACAGTTCTTCGGCGGTATAGGTCACAGGCCCGGCGTGCTCGGCAACGATGATTTCGTAGAAGAATCGGTTCTCCCGCAGCAGCTCTTCGCACACGATGCGGTAGCCGTTCTCCATCAGCCATTGGCGCAACGGTTGCTCGCCGCCGTTGGGCTGCAGCAGCAGGCGCTCCCGGCCGTTGAGGCGCGCCTTGTCGCTGTCGAGGATGTCGCGGATGGTCTCGCCGCCCATGCCGCAAATGCTGATCGCGGTGATCCCGTCTCCCGGCTCGATCGCCGCCAGGCCACTGGCCAGGCGTACGGTGATGTGTTGCTCCAGCTCGTTCTCGCGCACCGTGCGCTCGGCTGCGCGAAACGGCGTCAGGGCCACCTCGCCCGCCACCGCCGCCACGATGGCGCCGCGGCGCATCAATGCCACCGGCAGGTAGGCGTGGTCGGAGCCGATATCCGCCAGGCGCGCCCCGGCGGGGACGTGCGTCGCCACGCGCTCAAGGCGCATGGACAATGTGTGTTCGTTCAACTGCCGTTCCTTTTCGGTAATACCCTGGCCATTGTATTGCGGGTTCTTCAAAGAGGAACGTCACTTTGGTGAACGCCGTCAATCAGTGGCCGCCAGCCTTACCAGTTCCTTGCGCAACAGCGAACGATCCAGCACCGCCATCCCAGCCTGCCAGTCGATGGAAAGCAACTGGCTCAGTTTTTCCTGGCTGACCTTGGGCTCAGCCAGGAAATAACTTCTGCACTCGCGGATACTGATGAGATTCACCAGCCAGTCCTCCCCCTGCGCCGCCAGCCAATCAGCGATGGTCGAGCGATGCTTTCGGATCAGCGCACCGGCATCCCACACCGTCATCTGCGCAAAAACCTGCGGCAGGTTGCTGTCGGCTTTCAGCCACTTCAGGTCACCCGCCAACGCGCCTGCAAGGTCTGACTCGATAGTGGCCTGGCACTCGGAGAAATACCGCTCAGGCCAGTCTGCCGCGAGTTTCGCCAGCAGCGCGAGGGTTTCATAAGCCCGAACATCCGCCGCGGTGGTCAACTGCCCGGTAAAATTCAGGGTATTGTCCAGGATTGCCGTGGCCAGCAGCGCGGCACTGTGCTCACTGATCAGCGGCAACAAACCGGCCGCTTCCCAACGCAGGAAAACCTGCGTCGCTGCTGCACCGATCAAACGGATGTCTGCGGCACTTCCCAGCCTCTGCGCCCAATAGGTTTCAAACCCCGGGTGATGGTCAATCACCTCCACCACCTGATCGAGCACGACCACCGGGTCGAAGTGGTGGAAGTCCGAGATATCCACCATCACAAACTCATCGCCGGGCCCGGGTCGGTAGTCATCCAGTGATGATAGCCAGCCGAGCACGGTCCTGGAGATGCTGGCATTCAGTGGAGCACTGCTGACGGCACGCGCCTCGATTCCCTGACGATTCAACAACTCGGCATACGCAATGCAGCAGGCGTATGCATCGATGTCCAGATACGCCGAGCCGGAGGTGACTACCCTCATCGGAAAAACTCCATGATTTCATATTTTTGGCAGGCAAATTTCACACGCCTTTATGACGAAAACATGACTAAATGGACAGAACAACCCTGGAGATTCGAGCAATGACGTCATTTCGCGTTCGCGAGCTGAGCAGTACGGACACTGAAGCATTGCTGGCCTTCGAAGCCCGTAACCGTGACTGGTTCGAGTCGCATATCGAGGCGCGCGACCCATCGTTTTACTCGGTGCAGGGCGTCGCCGAGCATATTGACGGTTATCTATCAGGCCTGGCCACCGGCACATGGCACCCGTTCGTGATCGAAGACGCCAACGGCGAAATCGTCGGTCGCGCCAACCTGAAAAGCATCGACTCGCCAAAGGGCTCTGCCGAAGTCGGCTACCGCGTGGGTGAGCGCTCGTGCGGGCAAGGGCTGGCAACCCTGGCGCTGAACCATCTGATCCGCGAGGCACAGGCGCGCTGGGCACTGACCCAACTGGTGGCGTACGTGTACCCCGAGAATGTGGGCTCACAAAAAGTCCTGACCCGCTGCGGTTTCGTGCCCGACCAGCCCGCACCGGACGGCAAGCCCCAGGGCGAAAACCGCTTTGTCCTGACATTCCAGGCCTGAAGAGCCGACCCGCCGGCGAACCTTTACCCGGTAAACACCGTCCGAGCTAGGGCATTGATGTTTACCGCTCGCCGCGAGGTTTCCGTTTGAAAGCTGCCATCATCAAAAAATACCGCCTGATCATCAAGACCATGGGCTATGTAGGCTGGGCGCTGTTCTGGCTGCTGCTCTGGGATATCGCCGTCACCGTGGACTTCATGCTGTTCCTCAACAGCAAGATCAACCTGCCGCTGATGCCGCTCACCCTGCTCGGCTCGGCGCTGGTGGTGCTGATCAGTTTCCGCAACAGCAGCGCCTACAACCGCTGGTGGGAGGCACGCACGTTGTGGGGGGCGATGGTCAACAATTCCCGCAGCTTCGCCCGGCAAGTGCTGACGCTGCTGGATGACCCGGACAATGAGGTCAACCCGATAAAGGCGACCTTGCTGCGCCGTCACGTGGCGTATGTGAACTGCCTGGCGGCGCACTTGCGGGGCCAGCCTTGCCCGGAAGAAATCCGCGCCTTCCTGCCGGCCGACGAGTTCGCCCGCAGCACCAGTACCAATAACTTTTCCAACGACATCATCAACGGCTCCGCAGCCCTGCTGGCCCAGGAATACAAGGCCGGGCGCCTGGACAGCATTCGCCTGGCACGGTTGGAGTCGACCCTGGTGGATTTGTCCAACAGCCAGGGCGGCATGGAGCGCATCGCCAATACGCCGCTGCCCTACCCTTACGTGTATTTCCCACGGCTGTTCATCTCGCTGTTCTGCCTGATCGTGCCGGTGGGCCTGGTGGAATCCCTGGGCTGGTTCACCCCGCTGGCGTCCACGGTGGTGGGCTTCATGCTGCTGGCCATCGAACGCATCGGCACCGATTTGCAAAGCCCGTTCCGCGACAGCGAGCACCAGATCCAGATGGAAGCCCTTTGCGAAACCATCGAGAAAAACCTGCAGTCGATGCAGCGTGATTCCCTGGGGGGCGAGCGGATCAGTTAATCCTTGCCGGGCCGTTAACAAAAAAATCCAGCCAGTGGTGAATTATTCAGTGTCCGCATGTATCTGACCCATTAAGCGCATGCCACCAAAACAGTGGCATCGAAATGGACCTGCGGCTGAGTATTCCCATGAAATCACGCAAGAAAACCGTCAATCCGATTGGATTGGATGACATCACCATCGTCGACGACGCCAAGATGCGCAAGGCGATCACCGCCGCTGCGCTGGGCAATGCCATGGAATGGTTCGACTTCGGGGTGTATGGCTTTGTCGCCTATGTGCTGGGCAAGGTGTTCTTCCCCGAAGCGTCTCCCAGCGTACAGATGATCGCGGCCCTGGCGACCTTCTCGGTGCCGTTCCTGATTCGCCCGCTGGGCGGCCTGTTCTTTGGCCGGCTGGGGGACAAATACGGCCGGCAAAAGGTCCTGGCGGCGACCATCGTGATCATGTCCCTGAGCACTTTCGCCATCGGACTGATCCCCTCCTATGACTCGATCGGCATCTGGGCGCCGATCCTGTTGCTGCTGGCCAAGATGGCCCAGGGCTTCTCGGTGGGCGGTGAGTACACCGGTGCCTCGATCTTCGTCGCCGAATACGCCCCGGACCGCAAGCGCGGCTTCCTCGGCAGTTGGCTGGACTTCGGCTCCATCGCCGGCTTCGTGCTCGGCGCGGGCGTGGTGGTGTTGATTTCGGCGGTAATCGGCGAAGACGCCTTCCAGTCCTGGGGCTGGCGCCTGCCGTTCTTCCTCGCCCTGCCGCTGGGCATGATCGGGCTCTACTTGCGTCATGCCCTGGAAGAAACACCGGCCTTTCAACAGCACGTGGAGCAACTCGAACAAGGTGACCGCGAAGGCCTGGCGGGCGGCCCGAAAGTCTCGTTCAAGGAAGTCGCCACCAAGCACTGGCGCAGCCTGATGACCTGTGTCGGCGTGGTGGTGGTGACCAACGTCACGTACTACATGCTGCTCACCTACATGCCGAGCTACCTGTCGCACAACCTGCACTACAGCGAAAACCACGGCGTGTTGATCATCATCGCGATCATGGTCGGCATGTTGTTCGTGCAGCCGATGATTGGCTTTGTCAGCGACAAGATCGGGCGCAAACCCTTCATTCTGTTCGGCAGCATCGCGCTGTTCTTTCTCGCCATTCCGGCGTTCATGCTGATCAACAGCGGCAAGCTCGGGCTGATTTTCTCGGGGCTGCTGATCATTGCGGTGGTGCTCAACTTCTTTATCGGCGTGATGGCGTCCACCCTGCCGGCGATGTTCCCTACCCACATCCGCTACAGCGCGCTGGCCAGCGCCTTCAACATCTCGATCCTGATTGCCGGCCTCACGCCAACCGCCATGGCCTGGCTGGTGGAGACCACCAACAACCTGTACATGCCGGCCTATTACCTGATGGTGTTCGCCGTGCTGGGGCTTTTCACCGCCCTGACCATGAAGGAAACCGCCAATAAACCCCTGCGCGGTGCGGCACCGGCGGCGTCGGATATCGAGGAAGCCAAGGAGCTGCTGCAGGAGCACGAAGACAATATCGAGCAGAAGATCGAAGATATCGACGCGCAAATCGCCGAGCTGGAAGCCAAGCGTGAAAACCTGGTGCAGCAACATCCACGCATCAACTGACGCAACATATTTGGAAACGAATAGCGGGTGAACTAACGCGCAAGCAGCACGCTCCTTCCTTAAGCGCAGTCAGCGCGGCCCTGATGAGCCTCATCAGGGCCGCTCAACGATAAGGAGCCGCCCGTGACCGACACCACCACCCTCACCTACCGCTGCACGCCTGGTCCGCTTCACGCGACCTTGCTGGCCGGTACCGTCCCGCTGTTTCTCGGCGCCCTGCTGAGCGACATTGCCTACTACCAGACCTACCAGATCCAATGGAGCAACTTCGCCGCCTGGCTGATCGCCGGCGCCCTGCTGTTCTGCGGGCTGGCGGGGTTGTTTGCACTGGTCAACCTGCTGCGTGCCGACCGCAAGGCCGGGCGCCCCACGGTGTACTTCCTGCTGTTGCTGGTGACCTGGGCGCTGGGCCTGGTGAATGCCTTTGAGCATGCGAAGGATGCCTGGGCCGTGATGCCTTCGGGCCTGGTGTTGTCTGCCGTCGTGACCCTGCTGGCCTGCGTGACCACGTGGGTCGGGCTGACCAACCTGCGCTCGGGAGGTGCCCAATGAAGCCTTCCAGCACGCTGACCGTTTTAAGCATGGCGATGTTGTTGAGCGCCTGCGGTGGCGAAGCCGACAGCACTCAGGCTCGCGGCCCCGACCCCAAGCTGCCGGAACCCCAGCGCGGCCTGTTGCCCAGCATGAAGATCGCCGAACCGGTGGCCTGGGCCGAGCAGAAACCTACGGTGCCCGAGGGTTTCAGCATCACGGCCATCGCCACCGACCTGCGGATCCCGCGCCAGACCCTGGTGCTGCCCAACGGCGACATTCTCGTCGCCGAAGGCCGGGGCGGCAGCGCAGCGAAACTCAAGCCCAAGGATGTGATCGCCAGCGTGATCAAGGCCGAGGGCAACACCAAGGTCAAGGGCGGCAATCGCCTGACCCTGCTGCGCGATGCCGACGGTGACGGCACCTACGAGTTGAAAACCGTGTTCGCCGAAAACCTCAACGCGCCCTACGGCCTGGCCTTTGCCGACGGCAAGCTGTACGTGGCGAACCAGGATGCGCTGGTGCGCTTCGACTACGAAGACGGCCAGACCAAGGCCGGTGGCCCGCCCACCACCGTCACCGAGCTGCCCGCCGCGATCAATCACCACTGGACCAAATCCCTGGCGATCAGCCCCGACGGCCGCTCGCTGTATGTGGGCATCGGGTCCAACAGCAACATCACCGAACGCGGCATGGAGGTCGAGATCGACCGGGCGATGGTCTGGCAGATCGACGCCGCCACCGGTGCCCACAAGCCTTATGCAACCGGCTTGCGCAACCCGACGGCATTGACCATTCAACCGGGCTCCGGGCAGGTGTGGGCGGTGGTCAACGAGCGGGATGAACTGGGGCCGGACCTGGTGCCGGATTACCTGACCTCGGTGCGCGAAGGCGAGTTCTACGGCTGGCCCTACAGCTATTGGGGCCAGAACGTCGACACCCGCGCCCAACCGCAGAACCCGGCCAAGGTCGCCGCCGCGATCAAGCCGGATTACAGCCTGGGTTCCCACGTCGCCGCGCTGGGCGTCGATTTTTCCATCCCGGCCATGGGCGAGAAATATGCCGACGGCGTCTTCGTCGGCGAGCACGGCAGCTGGAACCGGGACAATCCGGTGGGCTACAAGGTGATCTTCGTGCCGTTCAGCAATGGCCGGCCTGCCGGTGAGCCGCTGGACTTCGCCACGGGTTTCCGCGGGGACGATGGCAAGACTCGCGGCCGGCCGGTGGGGGTCACTGTTGATCCGAAGGGTGCGCTGATCATTGCCGATGACCTGGCCAACACGGTGTGGAGGGTGACGCGCAATAAATAAAGCCTGAAGCGGCCGATGTGGTTGCCTTCCTGTGGAGCGCGGCGGTACCTTCGCCGCACTCACGAACAGGAAGGTAACCGCAATGCCAGACACCACCGACAACGGCTTCTATGATCGCGCGGACGCGCACATCGAGCTGTCCAACGAGCAGTTCAGGGCGTTCGCCGACCTGGGCAAAGTCAGCGCCTCGATGATGTTCGGCACCACACGCTTCAATGCCTGGGTCAGCGCACGCAGCTTTAAATCCGGCGAAGAAATGGCCCAGGCCCGTGAGGCGATGCTGAAGTATTTCTGTGATCAGTACCGGATGATGCTTGAGGATAATCTTGATGATCACATCAACAATTTCAGCAAGTACATGCTCGTTAAGGGCAGTTGAACCCGCCCGCACAGGGCGGTGTGTCGACCTGTGATACCCGGCGCTCAAATTGCAACGAAGTGGCCCGCGGCGACCTCGCGGTAACTGATCGGCGGAGCCTTGTAGCCCACCTCGTAAATCCTGCTGGGCACGCTCTCCTCCATCAGGCTGAACGGCTTTCTGGGCACGTTCAGGTCCGCCGAGGGCACCGCGCTCAGCAACCTTTGGGTGTAAGGGTGCTGAGGCTGCTCGAACACTGACTGGCGTGGCCCGATCTCAACGATGCGTCCGTGGTACATCACCCCCACCCGGTGGCTGACCCGCTCGACCACCGCCAGGTCATGGGAAATAAACAGGAATGAAATGCCCATCTCGCGCTGCAGGTCCTGCAGGAGATTAATCACCTGGGCTTGAATGGACACGTCCAGCGCCGAGACGGCTTCATCGGCGATGATCAGCTTCGGAGACAGAGTCAGCGCCCGCGCGATGCAGATCCGCTGTCGCTGCCCACCCGAGAACTCGTGCGGATAGCGTTGTGCATGCTCCGCCGACAGCCCCACCTTCTCCAGCAATATTCGCACCTGCTTTCGTGCTTGCGCGCCATGTGCAATGCCATGAACATGCAGCGGCTCCAGCAGGCTGTTCTCGATCGTGAGACGCGGGTTCAGGGATGCATAGGGATCCTGGAAGACCATCTGGATATCGCGGCGCAGCGAGTTCATATCGCTCTTGTTCAACGTCGTAAGGTTCTTGCCACCGAAAACGATATTCCCGCCCTGTATCGGCATCAGCCCGGCAATCGCACGAGCGCTGGTGGATTTCCCGCACCCGGACTCGCCCACCAGGGCCAGCGTTTCACCTGAGTAGATATCAAAGTCGATGCCTTCGACGGCATGCACACGGCGCCGGACCTTCCCGAGGAGACCACCTTTGAGGTCGTACCGAATGGACAACGACTCGACTCTGAGCACTGGCGGACTCTGGTAGTCCGGGGCCACGCCAGGCGCAGGTTCTGCACCCGCTGCGACGTCATCATCGATCAAGGCAAATTTTGCGGGGAGTTGAGTGCCACGCATTGAGCCGATTTTTGGAACAGCCGCCAGCAATGCCCGGGTGTAGGGCTGCTTGGGCTCCTGCAGCACTGCCCTTGCCGGACCTTGCTCAACGGTCTCGCCTTTCTTCATCACCATCACATGGTCTGCGACTTCCGCCACCACGCCCATATCGTGGGTGATAAAGATCACGCCCATGGCCAGGCTATCTTGCAGCTCCTTGATAATCCGCAGGATCTGCGCCTGCACCGTCACATCCAACGCTGTGGTCGGCTCGTCGGCGATCAGCAGTGTGGGCTCGCAGACCAGCGACATCGCAATCATGATCCGTTGGCGCATGCCGCCGGAAAGCTCATGGGGAAACCGGTTCATGACCTGCTTCGCATCCGGAATACGCACCAGGTCCAGCATGCGTAATGCCTGGGCTTCGGCTTGCGCACGGCTGCACCGCTGATGCAGCAAGATGCCTTCGATGAGTTGCGCGCTGATCTTGAAGACCGGATTCAGCGAAGTCATGGGCTCCTGAAAGATCATCGACATGGACGAGCCCCGCAGTGTGCGCATGACAGACTCGGGCGCCGCCACCAGGTCGACAATCTGGTTATTCCTGGTTTGCAGCTCCATCGAGCCCGAAAGCACCCGTCCGCCGGCGCGCTTGATCAGGCCCATCATCGCCATTGAGGTGACGGATTTGCCGGAGCCGGACTCACCCACGATCGCCAGCGTCTGACCGCGCATCACCTCGAAGGACACATCGCGCACCACCGGCGTCTCGCGCCCTCTGGTGCCGAAGCCGACACTCAGGTTTTTCACCCGGGCTACCAAATTCTCGTTCATGAGGCGCTCCTTTAATCGACGATCGCCGAGATGGCCGCGTCAAGGTCGGCACGGGATTGATCGACCTTGCGCCGGCTCTGCGCAACCCACTCACGGTCCTGCTCCAGCTCGTTCTGGGCGATCGACAATAATCGCCGGACCTCGTCCGGGCCGACGCCGCCCGCGGAAGTGCGGGTCTCGACAAAACGGCGCGGGTTCAAAGCATCGCGGACCTGGGCATCCGAGTAGCCCAGGGTTGAGCCGACAGTTTCCACGCTGGCTTGATCCAGTGCGGCGCCGGTCACCCCGGCAGGAGCCACGCCCTCGTACAGGCAGTTACGCACCAGGCGGGCCACGATGTGGTGGACCTGGCGGAAAGAGATGCCCCGGTCCCGAACGATCACATCGGCGAGGTTGCTGGCGGTGCACCAACTCCCGGAGAGCAGGGCTGTCATCCGGTCCTCATGCACCACCAGGGTTTCAATGATGCCGGTAAACAGGTCCAGCATGCCTTCGGTGGTGGCCAACGCATCATGGATCAACGGCAGGTCGCGCATCGCCTGGTCGCCGGTACCTTCGGACCGGAAAGTGGCCAGGGCCGTGCTGAGCCAGGTCACCGATCCACCTGCAGCTTTCTTGATGGTTTCCAAGCCGCTGGGGTTTTTCTTCTGCGGGAAAATACTGCTGGTGCCGCAATAGCCGTCGTGGCTTTCCACCGTTCCAAATTCGACGCTCGACCAGATATGCAGGTCGGTTGCCAGGTCGTTCAGGTCGGCCATGACAAAGGACAATGCGCCAATCGTCTCTGCTGCGTACCATGCTTCGCGGCCCAGCTTGGAGTTTTCTACCAGGCTGTCGAACCCCAACAGGTGCGTGGTGCGCCCACGGTCCAGCGGCCAGGACGTGCCGGCCAGGCCGACGGCACCAAGGGGGTTGCGATTGACCCGGGTGTAAGCGTGCATCAAGCGGCTGAAGCTGTCGTGCAGCCTCGACGTAAAACTCAAAAGGTAGTGGCCGAACACCCAGGGCTGGGCATGCTGCATATGGGTGTAGCCGGGCATGATGGTGCCCGAATGCGTGGAGGCCTTCTGAATCAACGCCACCTGGAACTCATTGATACGGTCCAGCACCGCCAGGATGCGCTTGCGGTCGTACAGGCGGCGTACCGTTGCCCCTTGGTCTATCCGGCTGCGGCCGGTGTGCATCTGCCCGGCCGAGTCTTCGCCGATCCGGGAGAAAAGGTACGATTCAACCTGAAGCAGGAAGCTGCCTTTCTTTACATCAAACGGGAAGTCGGCGGGAACCATGTCCCGAATCAACCGCAGCTCCGCGAGGATGGCTTGCCCGACCGACACAGAAAGAATCTGCTGTTCAACCAGCATCACGGTGTGCGCCAGGTCCACTTCGACAAACTCGTGAAACTGACGTTTCTCGGTCTCAAGTGCCGGAATATCATGGTACTTGACCATGCGTTCAGCGGGAGGAGCACTCAGGCGAGCGTCGGTTAACAGTGTTTCGTTGGCATGTAAATTCGACATTTAAATCACCGCTCAATAAGTTCTACATTCGTCAAATCGATGGTCCCTTCATAATCGACATCCAGGCCATTCAACGCTTTACGCACACCAATTATTTGCTCCTGGTCAAACAGCGGCAGATTGTCCGGGTCTTGTTCCCATAGAATCTGCTGAATCTGGCCGTAATAGGACATGCGTGTTTTTTCATCCAGTTCACGCGAGGCCAACTGAAGTAATTTGTCTACCTGAGGGTTGCTGTAACCCGTGAGATTCTGCGGGTCGCCGCTGGACAACTTTCGACGCAAACGAATATCCGCGTCAGATATGCCCGTTCCCAGTAACCACATGTTTGCGTCATTGCTACCTTTGCCCGTGCCCTTGCCCGGCTCGGGGCGATACAAGTTCTTTTGATACGTTGCCCATTCCCATACCTTAAACTCGGTCTTCAGCCCCACGGCGTTAAGATAGCCTTGGACAACTTCCGAGACCTGGCGATCTTTGGTATAGCGTCCCGCCGGGGTCCATATAACTACGGTGCCTGGATAACCGCCTGGATATACCTCGTTAATTATTTTTCTTGCCGCATCAGGGTCGTACTTCACCGGAGGGAATTCACGTCGGGCTTGCGTACCCTCCGGAAATGGGCCAGTGGGTACTTTTCCATATCCCAACAACACTTTGTCGACCAATGCCTGGCGATCAATCGCCATACTCACCGCCCTCCGTATGCGCGGGTCATCAAAGGGCGGTTTGGTCAGGTTCATTTCAAAGAACACCTGGAATGTGCTGGGTACCCGCAGCAAGGTGGATTTATTCAGTTCCTTTAATTCAATAGCCGCCTCGGGCGATAAATTTGCCGCGATATCCGCATTGTTCGTTCGCAGCTCTATGACTCGGGAAGAATCTTCCCTGACCGGACGGAACACGATGGTTTCCGGTTTTGCCGTTGTTCCATAAAAAGCGTTGTTCTTATGAATAACGGCCTGGTCGTTGGGTATCCAACTATCAAATACGTAGGGCCCGGTACCGACGGGATGGTGCCCATAAGCCCGTCCATATTTAACGACAGCGGCCGGACTGCTGATTGACGAAGATTCTTTTGCCAGTAACTCCAACATTGTGGGTGACGGATTTTTTGTGGTGATGCGTAACTCATTCGGCGCTAGCGCATCCACCGAAGCTATATCCGCATAGTAGGACCGGTGCGGAGAACCGAGCTTGGGGTTCATGATTCGGTCCAGGTTAAACTTCACCGCTGCAGCATCAAACGCCGTGCCGTCATGAAAGGTAATTCCCGGTTTCAGGATAAAAATCCATTGCCGTCCATCCTCGGACCTTGACCATGACTGCGCCAAATCAGCTACAAACGTGTTATGCCCGTGACCGTCCCATGCGACCAACCGATTAAACAGGTGATTAATCACGTTATAGGAAGGCACACTGCGCGAAATCGCTGGGTCCAGGGTATCGATATCAGCGCCTTGAACGAATGTCAGCTTCTTCAGGTCTTTGGCGTTGGCAACAAACGATAGGCCCGCCGACAGTCCAAGGATGCCGACAACCGCGAAACTCCGTATCAATACTTCCAGGCAATTCAGACGCCGCATAATCTTTCTCGCTTGATAATTCTGGTGGACACACAGGGCGTGTTTAACCGCGCCGAACTCATTTATGCGTTACGTGATTTCGGGTCGATATAGTCTCGCAACGCATCCCCCACAATGTTGAAACTCAATATGGTCAAAACCAGTGCAAATCCGGGCGCAATCAATACGTAGGGATGGGTGGTCAATAACGGCCGCGACTCGGCAATCATCGAGCCCCACTCCGGGGTGGGCGGCGGCGGGCCAAGCCCCAGAAAGCTGAGCCCGGAACCAATGAGGATTGCTTCAGCCAGCGAGACGGTGGCCTGGATAATGACCAGCGAACCGATATTCGGCAGGATATGTATCAGCAGCAGCCGCAGATCGCTGACGCCAATCGACTTGGAGGCCAATACAAACTCGCGGTTTCTCAATGCCATGACCGGCCCGGCAAAGAAACGCACGTAAATCGGGATCGTTGAAATGGCGATGGCCAGTGTCAGGCTTACTATGCTGTTGCCCGCCACCGTGATGACCAGAATGGCAACCAGTGTCCGGGGAAATGCAATCATCGAGTCCATGACCCGCATCACCACCCCGGCGATGGCGCCGTTGTAATAGCCACACGCCGCACCTAAAGCGATGCCAATGACCATCGCAATGCTGACACTTGAAACTGCGACGGTGAGCGTAATTCGTGCCCCCCACACGACTCGACCCAACAAGTCACGGCCCAATTGGTCCGTGCCGAGCCAGGAACTTGCACCGGGCTCGACAAGGGACGTTGATAAGTTGATCTTGGTGACCGAATCCCAATCAAACAACAAAGGGGCAGCTATCGCCGCAGCAACCATCACCAGGATCACGATCAATGAAGCAAACGCGAACCAGCGCTTATTGGAAATAAGGAAACTGACAAAGCCCAACCGATATTTTTTCGGAAGTTTCATATCGGCCTCAGTTGTAAGTGACGCGAGGGTCGAGGACGCCATAAACCAAATCCACCATTAAGTTGATAATTACCACCACCGCGGCAAACACAAGAACTGTGCCTTGGACGACATAAATATCCCGAGCCATGATTGCATCAATCAAGAGCCGCCCCATTCCCGGCCAGGCAAATACTGTCTCGACAATAACCGCGCCACCCAGTAACCGGCCGAAGTCCATACCGAATACTGTCACCAATGGAATAGCCGCATTGGAAAGTGCATGCTTGAGTACTACCTTGTAACTCGGTACACCTTTCGCATAGGCAGTACGAATATAATCTTCCCTCAGCACATCCATCATGGTGGATCGGGCCAGCCGTGAAAAAGTTGCAACATACGGCAAACCAAGTGTCAAGGCCGGTAATATCAGGTGTTGCAGCCCGCCTCTGCCGGTCGGCGGCAACCATCCGAGGTTGGCTGAAAAGATCAGCATCAATATCAGTCCCAGAAAGAAGCCAGGCATTGATATGCCCAGAACTGCAACGGTGGTCAGCGAACTATCAAGGAAGCCTCTGGGCTTCAAAGCGGCCGCAATACCGAGGGGAACGCCAATGATGACGGCAAGCAACATTCCGGCAGCGGTCAGTTCAATCGTGGCGGGAAGAGTTCTGGCTATACCTTCGAGCACGGGCGTGAATGTCTGGAATGACTCGCCAAAATCACCCACGACAACTTTCCTGACATAAATAAGGTATTGATTGATTAGCGGCTTATCCAATCCGTAGTTTTGCCTTATTTGCGCAACATCTTCCGCTGTTGCATCCGGACCTGCTGCCAGCTGCGCAGGATCTCCCGGAATAAAGTGCATGACCAGGAAGACCACAATGGAGACTCCCAGCAGCATCGGAAGCAGAAGTAACAACCTGCGGACGGTATAATTCAGCACGCGCTATCCTCTTTTTTATTTTTACTTAAGCGGCACCCGATATTAATAACGGGAACGGCTTTTCTTTGGTAAAACCACGCAACTAAATCATCGCGCCGTTACATGCTTATAGCAAACCGGTAACAGGTTGGACGCACATAACAAAATGTTATACGCTCGCAAAAATGCGCCCTCCAACATTCGATCGAGAGCCACAATGAAACTCAATCCTCGCCAATTGGAAGCTTTCAGGGCGGTCATGCTCACCGGAAGCATGACTATCGCCGCCGAGGCACTTCAGGTCAGTCAACCGGCCATCAGCCGGCTCATCCGCGACCTCGAAATGGTCCTTTCCCTTCGACTGTTTCGCCGTGAAGGCAATCGCCTCATTCCCGGGGCGGAAGCACAGGTGTTGTACGCGGAGGTGGACAAGTTTTATCAAGGCATAGAACGCATCGAGCGGGTTGCAGAGGACCTTGTGACGCTGCGCACCGGCACATTGAGGATCAGTTCAATGAGCACGCTGGGGCTCAGTGTGGTGGCTGAGGGGGTATGCCGATTCGCGCGAAAGCACCCCGAGGTCAGAACCTCGTTGGATGTGCGCAACTCGGTGGGCATCCTGGAACTGACGTCTGCCAACCAGATCGATATTGGTTTTGTGCAGATTCCTTCAGGGGAATATCCCGGGATCCAGGTGATCAACCTGCCACCCATCAGCGCGGTGTGCGTGATGCCGGCCAACGATATGTTGGCCACCAAAGACGTGGTGACCCTGGAGGATTTGCACGGGCGACGCCTGATTACCCTGAACGCCAACAATCCTTTGCAGCGACGCATCACATCAGCCATGGAGGCTCGGGGTGTTGCAGGCGTCTCCAGCGTTGAAACCACCGCCGCGCACTCCGCCTGCGGAATGGTGTCCGGGGGGCTCGGCATCACCGTGTGTGATCCATTCACCGCCTCCTACTCGAAATACCCGGGCCTTACGTTCAGACCGCTGGACCAGGACATACCCTTCGAGGTTTCGATGGTATTTCCGGGTCACCAGCAGCGCTCCAAGCTCGCCTCGGATTTCATGCAGGTCATGGAAGGTATCTTCAGGTCGGAGTTTATTTCCATGATTCCCCGTGAAGCGTACTAATCGCGAGTCACTTCAGTTCGGTTGAGTAATTCAGCGGCACCCATTGCCACGCGGCGCCCTGACCACGCAAATGCCCCAGGCCGGGAAACGAGAGGTGCGCCGCGCCGACCAGCGCGCCCTCTTTCGCAGCCAGGCTGAACACGGTCTCGCGGGCAGTGGTGGCGGCTTTCTTGTCCGTATCAAACTCGATAGTCACCGACGGGTCGGCAAACTGCACGGCACCGGCGTGGATCAGATCACCGGCGACAATCATCTTCTGGCCTTTGCTCTCAACCAGGTAGCTGGTGTGCCCCAGGGTATGGCCATAGCTGGACAGCGCCTTGAACCCCGGCAGGATCTCCCCGCTGCCCTGGAAAGGCTGGAACTTTCCAAGCGCGATATACGGGTTCAAGGAAGCCATTGCACCCTTCGCGAACTCGGGTACGAAGCTGTTGGCGTCGGCCGAGGCAGGCTCCAGCCTCGCCGGCGAGAGCCAGTAATCGGCGTCACGCTTGTCGGCGTGTACCGTGGCGTTCGGAAACACCATCACCCCTTCGGCAACCAGCCCACCCACGTGGTCCGGGTGCATGTGCGTGAGAAGGATGTCATCGACCTGCTCCGGCTTGTAGCCGGCTGCCTGCAGGTTGGCCGCGAGCTTGCCCAGGGTCGGCCCGAAGAGCGCACCAGCGCCGGTATCGATCAGGATGAGCCGAGTGCCGGTATTGACGAGATACGCGTTCGTCGAGGTCTCGGTGGGCACCCCGAGGAACGCCTTGCGCAGTGCGGTAGTGGTCTTGGCAGCCGGCTCATTCAGCAATTTGTCGAACGGTGCATCGATGGTGCCGTCACTCAGCGCGGTGACCTCAAAATCTCCAAGCATCGTGCGATAGTAACCAGGGGCCTGGGTTTTGACTTGGGGCGCGGCGGCAACTGCCACCGCCGGTGCCGCGATGGCTCCCAGTGCCAGGGCAGCAGCAAGGGCCGTGTAATTCAACACGCGGGTAAATGTCAGCTTGGTCATGGTGCAGCTCTCCAGTTGGAATCGGCGGCATCCTATTCAAGCGTTTTTTATAGTTGAAATCGAAACTCCGCATGCCAGGTATGTGTGGCGTAGATACCTGCCAGGGCCTGATGTCGTCAGGAAAGCACGCAGAGCTTGAGTTGTTCGCGCAACCAGAGATGTGCCAGGTCCTTGTCGAACCGTGGATGCCAGGCAGAGAACAAACTGAAGTCGCGCACCTCGAGGGGCAGAGCAAGGGCCGCCAGCGAGCGCTCATAACGGCTCAGGAAACGGGACGGAAGCACACTTACACAGTCGCTGTTCTGCAGCAGCAATGGAACGATGCTGTAGTAAGGCACCGACACCGCGACACGGCGCGCACGCCCCTTCTGCGCGAGCACATCATCAATAAAACCGTGAAAGCTGTTCACGGCACCCGACACCACCACATGCTCCAGGCCCAGGTATTCCTCCAGCGTTGGTGGCGCGGATCCGCGAGGGTGATCGGCGCGCTGGGCCATCTTGAATTCTTCCTGCAGCAGCAACTCGTGCGACAGGTTCCCGATACGGCTGTGTGATACCAGCGCGACGTCAATCTCGCCGCTTTCCAACTGATCGCCAAGCAACACCTGGTCGATCGCACGTATCGAAACCCGGATGCCCCCAGGACTCGCAGCCTGCACAAGCTGCACCAGCCGGGGCGCGACGATCGCAGCGGCGTTATCGTTCGCGCCAATCACAAAGGTCCGGTCCGACTTGGCAGGATCAAAGCATGGAAGGTCACCGACCACCGTCCCCAGTACCTGCAACGCCTGGCGCAACGGCTGACGCAAATGTTCGGCACGTGCTGTCAGCACCATGCCTTTTCCGGACTGAGCAGGCATCAATAAAGGGTCGCCGAACAGGTCACGCAACCGCGACAACTGCGCGGATAACGCCGACTGCGTCAGGTTGAGCTTCGCCGCCGCCCGCGTGACGTTCCTCTCCTCAAGCAAGACGCTGAGGGAAGTCAGGAGCGCGAGGTTGTGTCCAGTCAGGTTCATCGGGTTGATCCACTGCCATCTCTCAAGGTGACGTTAATGTAATCAGATACTGCCCCGACGTCACAGGCCTCCCTTGGCCATCCACCAACGCATATTGCTGCTGGTAATAGCGGTCTCCCCGGCCACTGTCGGCGACCAGCTTCACGTTCACGGCGCTGTGGTCGAGGGCCGTGACCGAGCCCACCGGTTGCACACTGCGCACGCTGATGGCGCTGCCGCGTGCGGACGTAGGGCAATTGTTGAGTTTCATCCCGTTGGCCACGGCGAGCGGTGTGCAAGACGCTTCGACGATGCTGCCGTGAAACGAGATGACTCCCTGCCCCACCGGGCTCGCGGCCATGCAGGCACCGGACAGGCTGAACAACAGGCCAACATGGATTGCAGACATTCTCTTGATGCGCATGCCGATACTCCCGGGGGTGATAAAGCCTATGCCCCGGGATATCGGCCGAGCAGCAGGTTATTTTAAGATTTGTCTGATGTTAGAAGCGGTTTTTCCAAAGACTTTGGAAATATCAGTGCCCGCCAACCACAGGTTTACCGTGGGCCCGGTGCCCCGGCTTGAAGCCATGGAGTCGCGCGCACCACACAATCGCGAAGCCCACCGCCAGCAACACCAACATTGCCCATGGGAAAGACGCCACGCCCCAGGTATCCAGCAACACGCCACCCACCACGCCGCTTCCGGCGATCGCGCTGTTCCATGCCACCACGTTCAGCGACAGTGCCACGTCCGCTCCATCGCCTGCCGCATCCGCCAGTGCGGTTTGCAGCAACGTCGCAGCGCCGCCAAAACTCAAGCCCCACACCGCCACGCCGAGGTAAATAACGCCCGGCACCTGCGCCAGAAAACCGAACGCCAAACACGTCGCCGCAAAGCCCGCCAGGCTGACCAGCACCGTCTTGCGCAACGCCACATCCACCAACCGGGCAGTCACCCAAATCCCGAGCAGCGCCGCTATACCAAACACCAACAACACCAGATCCACACGGTCCACCAAGCCCGCCGGAGCCACGAACGGCGCGATGTAGGTATAGAGAATGTTATGGGCGAGCATCCATGAGATCACCACCGCCAGCACTGGCCGCACACCCGGCGTGGTCAGCACCTTGCGCAACGGCATGCGCTGATGGGCCGACTGGCCGGGATAATCCGGCACTTTCACCAGTACCCAGACAATCAACACCAGGGTCAGTGCCGACATGATCCCGAACGTGGTGCGCCAGCCCACCAGCCCACCCAGCCAGGTGCCCAGCGGTACGCCAAGTGACAGGGCAATCGGCGTTCCTACCATGGCCAGCGCCAACGCCTTGCCCTGCTGATGTGGCTCAACCATGCGCCGCGCATAGCCGGCCAACAAACTCCAGGCCAGCCCCGCTGCCATCCCCGCAAGGAATCGCGCCAGCAGCGTCAGCCCGTAGTGGGACGACAGCGCGGTGATCGAATTGAACAGCAGAAAACCGACGATGGTCAGCAGCAGCACATTGCGTCTACGCCAGCCGCGAGTCGCGATGGTCAGCGGGATCACCGCCAGCACCGAGCCCAGCGCATACGCGGTGACCATCTGCCCGGCCATGGACGCTGAAACTCCCAGCCCATCGCTGATCAGCGGCAACAGGCCCGCCGGCAGGGTTTCGGTGACGATGCAGATGAAACCTGTCATGGCCAGGGCGAGCAAGGCGCCGACGGGCAAGCGGTCGGGAACGGCGTCTGCCGATAAGGTGGTTGAGGGGGTCACAGGGAAACTCCTTGAGCGAGAGGACTTAAATACCGATCGATATAAATGTTGGGCGCCCCACGCAGCGTTGTCAACGACTTATGTATCGACTAGTATTTATCTCATCACCCGAGAGGATTTCCACATGGCACAGATGGGCCGCCCCCGCACCTTCGACCGCGACCAGGCCGTGGAACAGGCCATGCACCTGTTCTGGCAGCACGGTTACGACGCGACGTCCCTGAGCCAGTTGAAAGCCGGATTGGGCGGCGGCATCTCCGCGCCGAGTTTCTACGCGGCGTTCGGCTCCAAGGACGCGCTGTTCCAGGAGTGCGTGCAGCGTTATCTGGCGACGTTCGCCCAGGTCACCGAATGCCTGTGGGATGACAGCCTGCCACCGCGCCAGGCCATCGAGACGGCGTTGCGCCAATCGGCACGCATGCAGTGTGAAGAGGGGCATCCCAAAGGCTGCATGGTAGCCCTGGGCGTGATGAGCGCGCCCTCCCCCGAGAACGCACAAGTCACCCATGGGCTGACCCATTCGCGAGAGCGCACACGGGCGGGCATCGTGCATTGTGTCGAGCGCGGCATCCGGGCGGGCCAGTTACCCTCCGAGACCAACGCCCGTGCCATGGCCACGGTCTACGACAGTTTTCTGCAAGGCCTGTCGATCCTGGCCCGGGATGGCGTCGACGCTGATGCCATCGATACTGCCATTGGCCAACTGATGCTGACCTGGGACTTATCCGCCGCTACAGCGCCGCCCATTCGGCGCGATGCTCCAGCAGAAAATCCACAAACGCCCGCACCCGATGGGGCACATAGCGGCCGTGGGGATACAGCAAGGTAAACGGCCGTGATCGCCCGCCGTAAGGCTGTAAGACCTCCACCAGGCTGCCGTTGGCCAACTCCTCCTCGACGATGAACTTGTAGGTCTGGAATAACCCCGCGCCGTGCTTGGCCAGGGTTACGCCACCCAGCACATCGTCAGAGCAGCTGTAGCCTGCTTCCCCGGCAAACTCCCGCTCCTTGCCGTCCACCTGGAACAGCCAGGAAATGCGCCGCCCGTTGCTCGGCAATTCGTACTGGATGCACTCGTGGTTCGGCAAATCCTCCAGGGCCTGGGGCGTGCCGGCACGCTTCAGGTACGCCGGCGTCGCGACCACCACCAGCCTGGCGTCTTCCAGCAACCGCGCAATCAGCGTCGAGTCCGGCTGGGCCCGCACGCGAATGGCCAGGTCATAACCTTCGGCGACGAAATCGATGTTGCGGTTGCTGATGTGGATATCCACGCTGACTTGCGGGTACAGCGCACGGAATTTCGGCAGCAGCGGCAGGATCCGGTGATGGCCGTAGGTGGTCGGGATGCTGATGCGCAACAGCCCGGACGGCACCGATTGCGCGCCCATCATTTCCTGCTGGGCTTCCACCAGTTGCGTCAGCGCCTGGCGGCATTGCTCGAAAAATGTCCGGCCGCCATCGGTCAGGCGGATGCTGCGGGTGGTGCGCACAAACAGCCGGGAGCCCAGGCGCTCTTCCAACCGCGAGATGCTGCGGCTCACCGCCGCCGGGGTCACGCCTGCCACCTGGGCGGCGGCGGTAAAGCTGCTGGCCTCGGCGGCCAGGCAGAACAGCTCGATGCTGCCCAGCTGCAAATCTTCGAAATGGCGTTTCATGATGGATTACACCGGGTAGGTCTTTAAGGACTCGCTCACTGCTTCGAAAAACTAAAACAACAACCGCGAAAAATCACAACACTGCACCGCCAACTGCGCCACATTCTGGTTCAAGCCAAACTGCCGATCCCCGCGATGCAACGCCACATACCCAACCCTCGGTAGCGCCGGTTCCGTAACCAGCGCGCGCAGCTCCCCGCGCTCGATCAAATGCGACAAACACCCCTTGGGCAAATAACTCACCCCCACCCCCGACAGCGCCAGCCCGACCTGCACCAACAGGTTATGACTGGTCAACTTGCGCGGCATCTGCACAGCATGCGCTGCCAACCAGCGCTCATAAATCAGCCCCGTCCCCGAGTGCGAACCCTGGGTCAACACCGTATACCCGGCCAATGCCTCAAGCCCCACCGGATCAGCCTCGCTGACCAACCCCGGTGCGCACATCCAGGCGTTTTCCACACTGCCCAGCGGCGTACTCAGGAAGCGCGAATCACTGTAGGCATCAGGCACGATCACCAGGTCCAGCTCATCACTCTCCAGCTTGCGAAACAGCTCACTGCTCAACTCCACCGACGGCTCGATCTGCACCTTGGGATAGGCCTCGCGCAACGCCTCCACCAGCGCCGGCAACCAGGTGAAAGCCGTCAATTCCGTCACCCCCAGGCGAAACCTGCGCACCAGCACTTCACGGGTGCTGACCCGCTCCAGCATGTAGTCACGACGCTCCAGCAGGTCCTTGGCGTAGTCGAGCAACTCGGCGCCCTTTTCCGTCAACCGCGCATTGCGTTTGCTGCGGTCGAAAATCTCCACATCGAAGGTTTCTTCC
Organism: Pseudomonas sp. GP01-A4; assembly: GCF_058780865.1. Taxonomy (NCBI): domain Bacteria; kingdom Pseudomonadati; phylum Pseudomonadota; class Gammaproteobacteria; order Pseudomonadales; family Pseudomonadaceae; genus Pseudomonas; species Pseudomonas sp. GP01-A4. The sequence goes on along the minus strand of NZ_JBYSWF010000010.1, from coordinate 91,182 downwards.
AACTCCTGGATGCGCTTGGAAATCGCCGACTGCGACATGTTCAGCTTGTTCGCCGCGGCCTCGAAACTGCCCAGCTCGGCAATCCAGTACAACGCGTCGATTTGCTTGAACGTGATCATCGGCCACCTCCCATGAGAAAAATCGATCCTATCAGATAATAAAATATCGCTAAAACTGTATGTTCATCACTCCTAAGATCTAGCCACAGACCCATAAGATCAATCGGAGTTACAGCCATGTCCTTGCCCGGTTCCCGCATCCTCCCCAACCCACCTCTGGCTTGCGCTGAAGTGCTTGAAGCCTTCACTCACGTGGTCACCCCGCACATCAGCGACAACCTCGGCCGGCACATCGGTGCCCGTGGGCTGAACCGCTACAACCGCACCGGCAAGCTGGTGGGCACCGCGCTCACGGTGAAAACCCGCCCCGGCGACAACCTGCTGATCTACAAGGCCCTGAGCATGCTGGAGCCGGGCCACGTGCTGGTGGTGGACGCCCAGGGCGACACCAACAACGCGGTGATCGGCGAACTGGTCAAGCTCTACGCCCAGCAACGCGGCTGCGTGGGGTTTGTGATTGACGGGGCGATTCGCGATGTCGCGAGCTTCGAAGACACCCCTTGCTACGCCCGCAGCGTGGTGCATTGCGGCCCCTACAAGACCGGCCCGGGCGAGGTGAATGTGCCGGTGTCCATCGGCGGCATGCTGATCAACCCGGGGGATGTGCTGGTGGGTGACGAAGACGGCCTGGTCGCCTTCTCCCAGGCCGACGCCGCCGAAGTGCTGCGCAAGGCCGCGCAACACGCGGCCCATGAAGAGCAAGTCAAAGCCGAAATCGCCAGCGGTGCAGTGCGCCAGAGCTGGATCGACAAGGTGTTGCAACAGGCCGGCCTGGCAGGCTGAGGGGAGTCATCATGAGCACTGCCTTTCTGTCCGACCGGGTGCTGGGCATCGCGCCCTCCCCGAGCATCGCCGCCAATGCACTGGTCAGCGAACTGCGCGCCCAGGGCCGGGACATCGTCAACTTCACCGTGGGCGAGCCGGCCTTCGATACACCCGCGCATATCCTCGAAGCAGCCAGCGCCGCGATGCACAGTGGCGACACCCACTACACCGCCACCAGCGGCACCCTCGCCCTGCGCCAGGCGATCTGCCTCAAGCTCAAGCGCGATAACCAGCTGGACTATGGGCTGGACGAAGTGATCGCCGGGTGCGGTGGCAAGCACATCATTTATCACGCCCTGGCGGCGACCCTGAATCGCGGCGACGAAGTCATCGTGCACACGCCGTATTGGGTGTCGTACCCGGACATCGCACGGCTGAATGACGCGACGCCGGTGATCATTCCCGGCGACGAGTCACTGGGGTTCAAGCTGTCGCCTCAGGCCCTGGAACAAGCGATCACCCCGCGCAGCAAATGGGTGATCCTCAACAGCCCGAACAACCCCAGCGGCGCGGTGTACAACGAGGCCGAACTGCTGGCCCTGGCCGCGGTGCTGCGGCGCCATCCCCATGTGCTGATCATGGCGGATGAGATCTACGAGCATTTCGTCTACGACGATGCCCGCCACGTTTCCCTGACCCGACTCGCACCGGACCTGAAGCCGCGCACGCTGATCGTCAACGGCGCCTCCAAGGGCTACGCCATGACCGGCTGGCGCCTGGGCTTCGGTGCCGGTCCGACCTGGTTGATCGCGGCCATTGCCAAGCTGCTCTCGCAAACCACCACCTGCCCCAGCTCTCTCAGCCAGGCTGCCGCAGTTGCCGCCTTCGCCGGCGACCAGGCGCCCATCGCCGGGATGCGCGGGGTGTACCAGCAACGCCGCGAACGCATGCTGGGCCTGCTTGAAGACATTCCCGGCGTGAGCTTCACGCCACCGGATGGCGCGTTCTACGTGTTCGCCAACGTCGCCGGGCTGATGGGCAAGACCACCGCCCACGGCGAGCGGATCGACAGTGACACCCAACTGGCCGAGCACCTGCTGCGGGAACACGGCCTGGCCACCGTAAGCGGCGCGGCGTACGGCATGTCGCCGTATATCCGCCTGTCTTTCGCCAGCTCGCTTGACGTGATTGAAGAAGGTTGCCGTCGCCTGAATGAAGCGTGCCATCGATTGCGCTGACGGATTCCCGCCCCACCCGGCGGCCAGGGATGGCCGCTCATTGACTGCCTAGAACAACACTCATAATCATTGATATAAATGAGGCATTCCCATGCACAAGCCCCGCATCGCGCTGGTCTGGCAAATCCTGATCGGCTTGCTCGCCGGCATCGCCATCGGCGCCCTGCTGCACCGTTTTCCCGAATCCCGGCCGTGGCTGGTGGACAACCTGCTGCAACCGGCGGGCGATATCTTTATCAAGCTGATGAAGATGATCGTCGTGCCCATCGTGTTTGCCTGCATGGTGGTGGGCATTGCCGGGCACGGTGACGGTAAATCCCTGGGACGCATCGGGGCCAAGTCCCTGGGCTATTTCTTCTGCATCACCACCCTGGCGATCATCGTCGGGCTGGTGATGGGCAACCTGCTCAAGCCGGGTGCCGGTACCGAACTGGCCAGCCTGCAAGCGAGTGCCGTGACCTTGCCCACCAGCAGCGCCGGCGGCGGCCACAGCCTGGGGCAGATCATTGTCGGGATCATCCCGGACAACGTCATCAACGCCATGGCCCAGGGCAGCCTGCTGTCGGTGCTGTTCTTCGCGGTGATGTTTGGCCTCGGGGTTTCGCGCTTGCCCGCCGAGCGCAAGGACCCGGTGATTGCCCTGCTGCGCGGGGTGTCGGAGGCGATGTTCAAGGTCACGTCGATGATCATGGCCTATTCGCCCATCGGCGTGTTCGGGATGATCGCGGTGACCGTGGCCAACTTCGGGTTCAGCTCGCTGTTGCCGTTGGCCAAGCTGATCCTGGTCAGCTACGTGTCGATTGCATTCTTCGTGCTGGTGGTGCTCAACCTGGTGGCGCGGCTGTGCGGGATCAACCTGTTTGCGTTGATGCGACATATCAAGGACGAACTGATTCTGGCGTTCTCCACCGCCAGTTCGGCGGCGGTGATGCCGCAACTGATGAAGAAACTCGAAACCTACGGCGTGCCGCCTTCACTGGTGAGCTTTGTGGTGCCGGTGGGGTATTCGTTCAACCTGGACGGTGCGTCGCTGTTCCTGGGGATCGGCACGCTGTTTGTGGCGCAGCTGTATGGCATCGACCTGAGCCTTGGCGACCAGGCCCTGCTGGTGGTGACCATGGTACTGACATCCAAGGGCGCGGCCGGGGTGCCAGGGTTCATGTTCGTGATTCTGTCGGCGACCCTGGCGAGTGCGGGCTTGCCGTTGGAGGGCATCGCCTTCATCGCCGGGGTGTATCGCCTGATGGAAATGCCGACCACCGCGTTGAACGTGCTGGGCAATGCCCTGGCACCGCTGGTGATTGCCAAGTGGGAACGCCGTGAAGACACCGCTGAAACCTGTGGCGAGGGGGCTTGTCCCCCGTTGGGCTGCGCAGCAGCCCCAATAAGCTCACCGAATTTTCCTGAAAAAACGCGGTGAATTTTCAGGGCTGCTGCGCAGCCCAACGGGGGACAAGCCCCCTCGCCACAAGGTGTGGGTTGCCAGCTCTATCAACGGTGCAGGTCGAGGTCCGACGCGTCATGCCGCTCGCGCAGTTGCTCTGACGGCTCGCCCGACACACGGTTGACCCGGCGCCCACGCTGCACCGCCGGCCGCGCTTCGATGGCATTGGCCCAGCGCACGACGTGCTTGTAATCCTGCACCGAGAGAAACTCCCCCGCCTCATACAAGCGGCCTTTCACCAGGCCGCCATACCACGGCCAGATCGCCATGTCGGCGATGGTGTACTCATCCCCGGCAATGTATTCGTGCTCGGCCAATTGCTTGTCCAGTACGTCCAGTTGGCGCTTGGTTTCCATGGCGAAGCGGTCGATGGCGTATTCGATCTTGGTCGGCGCGTAGGCATAGAAATGCCCGAAACCACCGCCCAGGTAAGGCGCGCTGCCCATCTGCCAGAACAACCACGACAGGCATTCGGCACGGGCCGCCGGTTCGGTGGGCAGGAACGCGCCGAACTTCTCGGCCAGGTACTGCAGGATCGCACCCGACTCGAACACCCGAATCGGCTTGGGCCCGCTGCGGTCCAGCAGCGCGGGAATCTTCGAGTTCGGGTTCACGCCGACGAAGCCGCTGCCGAACTGGTCGCCGTCACCGATCTTGATCAACCACGCATCGTATTCCGCCCCCTGGTGACCCAGGGCCAGCAGCTCTTCCAGCAGGATCGTGACCTTCTGGCCATTGGGCGTTGCCAACGAATACAGCTGCAACGGATGACGGCCTACCGGCAATTCCTTGTCGTGGGTCGCGCCGGCAATGGGCCGGTTGATGCTGGCGAAGGTGCCGCCGTTTTGGGTCTTCCAGGTCCAGACTTTTGGCGGTACGTAATCAGTCATGCCACTACTCCTTGGATTCAATGTTCACAACAACTAACGGCAGGAGCGAGCTTGCTCGCGAAAAACTCGAGGGCGCCGTGTTCTTTCAGGATGCCCGCGTTGTGGTCGACGACCTTCGCGAGCACGCTCGCTCCTACAGGTTCTTTTGGGCCAGTTGGGCCATATTCCAGCCGCCACCCAGTGCCTTGATCAGCCCTACGTTGGCGCTTAACTGTTGAGTCTGCAGATCCAGCACCGTGCGCTGTGCCTGCAACGACGCTACCTGCGCCGTCACCACGTCCAGGTACGCCGCGCCACCCTGGCGATAGCGGGCCAGGGACAAGTCCTCGGCGTACTGCGCGGCTGCCGCCGCATCGCGCTGGTCAACCAGGGCGGTGTCGAGCCCGGAGATGATCGACAGGTTGTTCTCCACCTGCTCGAACGCGGTCAACACTACACCACGATACTTGGCTGCGGCTTCATCTGTTGCCGCCTTGGCACTGTCCACCCCGGCCTGGCGCGCGCCGCCGTCAAAAATCGTCCCCACCAGCGACGGGCCAATTGCCCAGAAAATGTTGGGCGCGCTCAACAAGTGCGCGAACTCATCACTCTGGAAACCACCCTGGGCACTCAGGGTAAGGGCCGGGAACCAGGCGGCTTTCGCCCCCCCTATGCGTGCATTGGCCGAGGCAATCCGGCGCTCGGCAGCGGCGATGTCCGGCCGACGCTGCAACAGCGTAGACGGTACACCGGTGGGCACGCCGGGCAAGGCGATATCCGCGACGCTTGGGGCAATCGCGTAGGTCGATGCGGACTCACCCAGCATCGCCGCTATCGAGTGTTCAAGCACTGCACGCTGCACCAAATTCTGGCTCAGCTGCGACTTGACCGTCGACAGTTGGGTACGCGCCCGCGCCACGTCCAGCCCGGAGACGATACCGCCGCCGTGCAAGCCTTCGGTCAGGCTCAAAGCCTTGGCATAGGCATCGCTGGTTTCCTGCAGCAACTGGTCTTGCCGGTCGATGCCACGCAGGCGGATGTAGCTGTCGGCCAATTGCGCCTGCAAGCTCAGACGCACCGAAGCCAGGTCGGCCTTGGCGGCCTGGGCGTCGCTGGTGCCGGCGGCAACGGTGTCGCGCACACGGCCCCAGAGGTCGACTTCATAGTCCAGCTCTACCCCCACTGTCCCGGAATCGTAAACATTCGGCGGGCTGGCCGAGCGCAGTGGCCGGGTGTCCGACTGGCGAATGCGCTGGGCATTGCTGGAACCGATCAGCTTTGGAAACAGCCCGGATTGCGCCTGGGCCAAAAACGCCTGGGCCTGGGAATAGTGAGCCAGTGCCGCGCTCAAGTCCGGGTTGCTTTGCAGCAACTGCTGCTCCATCGCATCCAGTTGCGGGTCCTTGTAGATGTGCCACCAACCGTCGCGACTCGCCTGGTCGTTCGGCGTGCCGACGGTCCACGGTCCCTGGGTATGGAACTGCGCGGCGATGGGTACCTCCGGCACGTCCAGCGGTGGCGCAAGATGGCAGGCGCCCAGGCCCAGGGTCGCGACCAATACCAGGCAAGTGCGCTTAGCCATGGGGTTTGGCCTCCACGGGATTGGCGGCCAGTTGCACCGAATCGTCGTCGGCCAGGCCGTCGGGCGGGGTGTCGATCACGCGGTCGGTGGCGACCAGGCCGCTGCCGATTTCCACGCTGTCACCGAAGTCCCGGGCGATGGTCACGGTCTTGAAGTGCACATGATTATTCGCGTCGAGGGTGGCCACGCGCATGCCCTTGTCATCGAACACCAGGGCGCTGGCAGGCAGGCGCAGCACGTCGGTCTGCACCGGCAAGGTGAACTGCACGCTGGTGTAGCCGCCCGGCAACAGGCGGCTGCCGGGGTTCTCCACCAACAGTTGCACCAGGGTGCTGCCGGACGCGGCGTTCACCGCATCGGCAGTGGCGATCACCTTGGCGTTGAAGGTTTCACCGCGATACTCCGGCACGCTCAGACGTGCCACGGTGCCCACCTGGATCTGCGGCGCCGACGACTGCGGCACCTGCACATACACCCGCAGGCGGCTGACGTCAGAGACCGCGAACAGCTCTTTGCCGGTGGCACCACCGGCACTGATCAACGCCCCCACATCGGTGGAGCGTGCAGTGACCACGCCGGCGAACGGCGCAGTCAAGCGCTGGAAGCCCTTGGTGGCAACCAACTGGTCGACGTTGGCCCTGGCCGCGACCACTTTGGCCTGCTTGGCAGTCAGGTCGCCGGTGCGCTCATCCACGTCCTGGCGCGACACCGAGTCCGACGAAAGCATCGCCTGCCAGCGCTTGGCGGTGGTCTGTGCCAGCGACTCGTCGGCCTGGGCCGAAGCCAGCACGGCCTTGGCTTGCAGCAGTTGCTGATCGAGCTCCGGCGTGTCGATTTCGGCCAGCAGTTGCCCGGCCTTCACGTGGTCGCCGATGTCGACGTTCCAGGTCTTGAGGTAGCCATTGACCCGGGCAAAGATCGACGCCCGGGAGTACGCCTCAAGGCGCCCCGGCAGGTTCAGGATCGGACCCTGGGGCTGCACGCTCGGGGTGATCAGGATCACGCTGGGCAACGCCTGGGCATCGGTCCAGGTTTTCAGGTCATGGGATTCGCTGGCGCGCACACCGATGCCGAATACCACCACGGCAACCAGGACCACCAGCCCGAGCAACAGCCAGAGCAGACCACGGGATTTACGGCGGGGCGAACCCGGATTGGAAACGGAAGCAGACATGTCAAACCCCTTGAGTGGCGGTGGTCGCAAGCGTGGCGTGCTGACGCCGCCCGTGCACAAGACTGAAAATCAGCGGAACCAGGAACAACGTGGCAATGGTGGCGAAGGCCAGCCCGCCGATGACCGCGCGGCCCAGCGGGGCGTTCTGTTCGCCGCCCTCCCCCAGGCTCAGCGCCATCGGCGCCATGCCGATGATCATCGAAATCGCGGTCATCAATACCGGGCGCAGACGGGTAAAGCCGGCTTCAAGCGCCGCCTGCACCGCATCCCCGTGCACGGCCAGGCGTTCGCGGCAGAAGCTCACCACGAGGATGGCGTTGGCGGTGGCCACGCCCATGCACATGATCGCCCCGGTCAGCGCCGGTACCGACAGCGGCGTGTGGGTGATGAACAGCATCCACACGATGCCCGCGAGCGCCGCCGGCAAGGCGGTGATGATCACGAACGGGTCAGCCCAGGACTGGAAGTTGACCACGATCAGCAGGTAGATCAGCACCACCGCGCCAAGCAGGCCAAACAGCAAGCCACTGAAGGCCGCGTTCATGGTTTGCACCTGACCCTGCAACAGCACCTTGGAGCCGGTGGGCACTTCGCTGGCGTGGGCGGCGATGATCTTCTGGATGTCGGCGGCAACGGCACCGAGGTCGCGGCCCTGAATTGCGGTCAACACCTCGACCACCGGCTGGATGTCCGACTGGGTCACCACCGAGTTCGCGTGGCTGCGTTCGATGGACGCCAGGCCGCCGAGGGTCTGGTCTTGCGCCGAACCGGGGCTGCCGCTCAACGGCAGGTTATGCAGGGCGGCCAGGGTGTCGAGGCCGTACTGCGGGGTTTGCATCACAATCGGATAAGACACGCCGTTGGCCGGGTTGAGCCAGAACGTCGGCGCCACCTGGCTGGAACCCGCCAGGTTGACCACCAGGCTGTTGGTCACATCGCGCTCGTTCAGGCCCACCAGTTGGGCCTGGGTACGGTCCACATCGATCTTGAACGTGGGCAGTTGCCGCGACTGCTGGATACGCGCATCCACCACACCCGGCACCCGCCGGATTTCCCGCAGCAACGTGCTGGCGTAGGTGAAGTTGGCGGGCAGGTTATTGCCGCTGACTTGCACATCCACCGGCGCCGAAGAACCGAAGTTGAGGATCTGCCCGACGATGTCCGAAGCCGGGAACGAGAACACCGCATTCGGGAATTCACGGGGCAGCCGCTCCCGCAGTTCGCGCATGTATTCGGCGGTGGGACGATGGCCCTCTTTCAGGCTGATCTGGATGTCGCTGTCCTGTGAACCCACGGTGCCGGTGTTGTTGTAGGCCACGTTGATCCCGCTGATGGCCAGGCCGATATTGTCGACGATGGCCGCCAGCTCCCGGGGTTCGATCACGTTATGAATGGTGTTCTCGATCTGCGAGACCAGCCGCGCATTGCTCTCGACCCGCGTGCCGATCGGTGCACGCACATGCAACAGGATCTGCCCGGAGTCGACGTCGGGGAAGAAGTTGCGACCCAGGAATGGCACCAGCGCAAACGACACGGCGACGAACGCCAGCATCGCGATCACCGCGATACGACGGTGGTGCAAGGCACTCTCCAATGCCCCGTGGTAAACCCCGCGAAACGCCTCGAACTGGCGCTCGAACCCGCGCTGGAATTTCACCAGCGGGTTGCTCGACGGCACCACCACCGGCGTACCGTCCGCATGATGTTCGTGAGGCTTGAGCAGGTAATTGGCGAGGGTCGGCACCAGGGTTCGCGAGAGGATGAACGAGGCGATCATCGCGAAGATCACCGCTTCGGCCATCGGCACAAACAGGAAGCGCGCCACGCCTTCCAGGAAAAACATCGGCACAAACACGATGCAGATACACAGCAGCGACACGAACGCCGGCGTGACGATCTGCGCCGCGCCGTCGAGGATCGCCGTCTCCACCGGCTTGCCCTGTTCCAGGTGCCAGTTGATGTTTTCGATGGTCACCGTAGCGTCATCCACCAGGATCCCCACGGCCAATGCCAGGCCGCCGAGGGTCATGATGTTGAGGGTTTCGCCGAGCGCCGACAGCGTGGCAATCGACGACAGGATGGCCAGCGGGATCGACGTGGCGATGATCACCGTGGAGCGCCAACTGCCGAGGAACAACAGGATCATCAGGCTGGTCAACGCGGCCGCTATGATCCCTTCCCGGGCGACGCCGCTGATGGCCGAGCGCACGAACAGCGACTGGTCGCCGATCAGGTCGATATTCAGGTTGGGCGGCAAGGCGCCTTTGTTGTCGGCCAGTTTGTCCTTGATCCCGGCGATCACCCCGAGGGTCGACGCCGAACCGGTCTTGAGCACCGGCAGCAGCACGGAGCGGTTGCCGTTGACGTGCACGATGTTGGTCTGCGGCGGGTTGCCGTCACGCACCGTGGCCACGTCACGAATCAACACGGTGGTGCCGTCGGCGGTCTTGATCGGCAGGTTTTCCAGGTCGTGGAAGTCCGTCGGCGAGTTGTTCAGTTGCAGGTTGAACTCGTAGCTGCCGATCTTTTGCGTGCCCACCGGGGTGATCAGGTTCTGCGTGGCCAGGGCAGTGGCCACGTCCTGCGCCGAGAGACCACGGGCCTGCATGCGTGCGGAGTCGAGGTCGATCTGCACCTGGCGGGTCTTGCCGCCGAACGGGTATGGCAGTGCGGCACCGGGCACCGTGGTCAGCATCAGGCGCACGGTGTTGAGGCCCAGGTCACCGAGTTTCTGTTCGCTGAGGCCTTTGCCGGACAACGCCAACTGCACGATCGGCACTGTCGAGGCGCTGTAGTTGAGGATCAGCGGCGGCGTGGTGCCCGGCGGCAGTTGACGCAGGATGGCCTGGGACACCGAAGTCATCTGCGCGTTGGCCGTACTGATGTTGACTCCCGGCTGGAAGAACACCTTGACGATGCCGTAGCCGTTCAGCGATTGCGCCTCGATATGGCGGATGTCGTTGACCGTGGTGGTCAGCACCCGCTCGAACGGCGAGGTGATGCGGCCGGCCATCTGGTCGGGCGGCAAGCCGGTGTACTGCCAGATCACGGCAATCACGGGGATGCGAATTTCGGGGAAGATGTCGGTCGGGGTACGCCAGGCCGCGAGCGGGCCCACAATCAGAATGAAAATAGCCAATACCAGGAAGGTATAGGGGCGCCGCAATGCGATGCGCACGAGGTTGAGCATAGATGTGATCCAGACAGGAAGTTGATGACTGAAGGAGGTACCGAACAGCGCTTCCCTCCTGCCCCGCCCGTCTGTGTTCCGGGCCAACTGCACTGACATCCGGTCAAAATAGAGGCATATGCCACGATATAGCGTTTAGTGGCATACGCAACTAATTTGTTGCAGCATGTGTCAATATTCATCTTGCCGGATTAACGTTCGGTTAACCCTTGATCTGTAGCGAGTGATCAGCCTGTGAAATGCGCACCGCCTGTCCTGAATAGCCCGAGCACCTGTTCCAACGGAGCCGTGCGGCGCGCGTCCCGTCGTATGGCGCAGATCTATGACGAGGCGTTTGCGCCGTTTGGTTTGAAGGCCACCCAGTATTCGCTGATGAACCACATCGCCAATGGGGACGCTCCGAAGATGCGCGACCTGGCGCAGTCGTTGGTGATGGATTTGTCGGCCCTGGGGCATACGCTCAAGCCGCTGGTGCGGGATGGGCTTGTGGTGTTGCGGGTGGATGAGTTGGACCGTCGCAGCCGGCGGGTGCTGTTGACCGACGCGGGGCAGCGTAAATACGAAGAGGCGCGGGTGGTGTCCAGGCAGATGGCGGTGCGGTTTGATGAGGTGTTTGGGGCTGAGGCGGCTTGCGAGTTGCGCAAGGCCATGGACTTTATTGCGTCTGATGAGTTTGCTCGGGCGTTGTTGGGTTAGGGGGCATATCCGTTATTTGGGTGATGGCTTGTATTGGTTCCGCTCTTACAGCGGCTCACTTTTGAACAGCGCAAAAGTAAGCAAAACGCTCTTGCCCCACCACTCGGCACCTCGCCTAGGCTCGGTGTGCCCAAGATCAAGATCAAAAGCAGATCAACAGCACAGCGGCCTACCGGCCGGCTTGAGTGTTTAAAAGCCAAATCAAAAGCTAAAGCGGGCACGGTCCACTGTAGGAGCTGGCTTGCCGGCGATGGCATCACCTCGGTGTGTCTGATTCACCGAGTTGTCTGCATCGCCGGCAAGCCAGCTCCTACAGAAAAGCAGCTTTTGCCTTTGCTTTTAACACTCAGGTCGGCTCTCAGGCAGCCGTGCTCTTACTTTTGATCTTGATCTAACTGCCCCCTGCCGCTTTTGCAAAGTGACTCGCTATAAGAGCGAAACCATAAGTAGCCATAACCTAAATAACGGATATGTACCCCCCTCCCCCGGCCAAACTCAAAACTTCTCCCGCGAAATAAACCCCAACACCCCAGTATCCATCACCGGATTAAAACGAACCCGGGTCGTAATGTCCTGCTCAATCTCACGCATCGCCACCTGCGGCAACGTAGAAATATCCGCATCCTCCCGTATCCGCGCCGGCGTCACCGACGAGGTCAAAAACGCCACCCCACGCTGCACCGACCACGCCAACGCAACCTGAGCCGGCGTCTTCTGCACCCGCCGTGCAATCCCGGTAATCACCGGTTCATCCAGCACCCGCGGCCTCATCCCATGCCCCAACGGCGCAAACGCCAACACCACAATCCCATGCTGCCTGCAAAACTCCAACAGCTCCCACTCCGGCAGATAAGGGTGTGACTCAACCTGCACCACCGCAGGCTTTATCCGCGCCACCGCCACCAACTCCCGCAGCGTTTCCAGGCTGATATCCGACACCCCGATGGACTTGCAACGCCCCTCATCCACCAGACGCTCAAGCACCCGCCACGTCTCGATCAACGTCACCCCCGAGTCATACAACACATGCCCAAACGCATCCCGTGGGTGCAGCTCGTCACCCGGCAAAAACGCAAACGGCGTATGGATCATGTAGCAGTCGATCACCTCCACCTGAAGCCGGCGGCAACTGGCTTCGAACGCCGGCACCACACGCTCGGGCCGATGGTTGTTGTTCCACAGCTTGGTGGTGATGAACAGGTCCTCGCGCCGGACTTTACCGGCCGCCACCGCATCGTGAATCGCCGCGCCGACCTGCGCTTCGTTGCCATAACGCTCCGCACAATCGAAATGGCGAAAGCCCGCCTCCAACGCTTGCGTGACCGCCTGGGTGGTGGCCGTCAAATCCCTGAACAGCGTCCCGAACCCCACCGCCGGCATCGCGCCCGAGCCATGCTGCAAAGGAAAACGGGTATCGCGAAGTGCATCGTAATAGCTCATGTGTTTGCTCCACTAGCGTTTGAAATCGTTGACCGAGCGACCACCGAGCGCCACGAACAACCGCACGGTGTCGAGATGTTGGGCGGTGCTCGCCCGGATCTGCCCGAGCAGGGCCTGCTCATAGGCGCGTTGTGCCTCCAGCACTTGCAACAGCCCGCTCTCCCCTGCCCCATAGGCCTGCTGGTTCAGGCGCAAACTGTTGGCGGCGGCCTGTAGCGCGGCGGTCTGTGACTGGTACTCCTCGGCGTCGTGGTTGATCGCCTGCAAGGTGTCTGCGACCTGGCCGAAGGACTTGATGACGGTCTGCTGATAGTTGGCGAGCGCGGCGTTGTAGCCCTCCACGGCGGCCTGGCGCTCTGCCTTGAGAGTTCCGCCATCGAAGATCGGCCCCGCCAACCCGGCGGCAAAACCCCACAGCGCCGCACCACCATTGCCCGACGCGGCCTGGGCCAGTGACGCGGACAACTCCACACGGGGATAGAGATTGGCGGTGGCCACGCCGACCGCCGCGCTGGCCGCATGCAATTCGGCTTCGGCTTGCAGCACGTCCGGGCGGTCATGGGCCAGTTCGGACGGCAAGCTGACCGGCAGCGTGGTGGCCGAGGCAAATCCAGCCAGTTCGAAATCCGGTGCGCGCCAATCCGCCGGGCCCTTGCCCGCCAGGATCGACAGCGCATGCCGCGCCGCATCGCGCTGCTGGGCGAGTGGTGGCAACAGGGTGCGGTCCTGCGCCAGTCGCGTTTCGGCCAGGGAGACATCGAGCTGCGTCGTCGTGCCGCTGTGTTGCGCCGCGCGCACCAGTTCGAGGTTTTTCGCGTCGGTGGCGAGCAAGGTCTGCACCGCTTCCATCTGCGCGCTGGCCGAGGCCATCAGCAACGCCTGGCTGGCGACGTCGCCCGTCAGCGTCAGGTACGCCGCCTCGAAGCGATGCTGCTGGAAATCGGCCAATGCCTGCTGTTGCTCGACCCGGCGCTGATTGCCGCCGAATACGTCGAGGTCGAAACTGACCTGCGGCCCGACGCCATAGAAGTTCGTCACCACTGGCCGAGCGGCGTTGTGCACGCGCTGGCGGCCCGCTTGCGCGGCGAAATCCACCTGCGGGAAAAGTGCACCCTCGGCCGCAGCCACCGAAGCGGCGGCCTGACGCAACGTCGCGTCCGCTGCCGTCAGCTCAAGGTTGCCGGCAATCGCCCGGCGCATCACGCTGTCGAGCGTTTCGGAATGAAAGGTCGACCACCAGTCGACGCTGACCTTCTGACTGAAGGAAACGTGCTGCTCAGCCTGCACGTCATAGTGCGGCGAAGCGGTAACGGACGGCGCCTTATAGTCCGGGCCAACCGAACACGCGGACAGGGTCATGACGGCCGTGATAACAAGCCCATGGGATTTCATTACGCACACTCCGGAAAACTAGTGGGTCGTGACAGGTTTACGCAGCAGCAGCACCAGCGGGCTCACCACCAGCATTGCCCACAGCAGAATCTTGAATTGGCCGACCACCGCGATGAAGGCGGCCTGGCCGGTGATGGCTTCGTTCAGCGCGGCGAATCCCGCCAGGGGCGTCGATGCGGGGACCGAATGCACAGTCAGGTGGCCGGCCAGCGCCACGTGCATCGCCTGGGTGTTGTTGAAGAAGAACCACTGCACCACCGCCACACCCAGGGTGCTGCCGTAGACGCGGGACAGGTTGAACAGCCCGCTGCCTTCGGGGCGCAACGTCGGGTCGAGGGTGCTGAACGCCACCCGGGAAAGCGCCGGCATCAGCAGGCCCAGGCCCGCGCCCTGGATTGCGCCAGCCACTGCCACCGGCCAGCCGTCCATCAAGGGTGAATAGCCGAGCATCGAGTGGTTGGCGTAGATCACCACGGCGATCCCGGCGACCACAAATGGGCGGCCGTCGAGATGCGCAGGCACCTTGTTCATCAGCCAGAACGCACCCAGCAGCCCCACGCCACGGGGGATGGTGAGGAAGCCTGTGGTGTCGGGCGGGAAGCCCAGCAGTTCATCCAGCATCGGCGAGGTCATCGCCATGGTCGGCAGCAGCACGAAACCGACGGCGAAGAACATGATGGTCGACAGCACGAAGTTGCGGTCGCGCAATAACCCCTTGCTGATGAAGTGTGTGCTCGAGGTGAACCGGTGCATTGCGAACAGGTAGAACCCCAGGGCACTGGTGGCGGCTTCCAGCCAGATCTCGGGCGAGTCGAACCACTCCAGGCGCTGGCCACGGTCGAGGACCATTTGCAGGCCGATCACGCCGAGGGTGAAGCTGGCGAAGCCTGCGAAATCAAACGCAGCAGCGCTGTTGGCTTTCTTCTCCTGCTGCAACATCGCCACGATCAAGAAGGTGTAAGCCAACAGCGGCAGGCTGGCGTAGAACATCCAGCGCCAGCCGAAATGCTCGCTGATCCAGCCGCCAATCGCCGGGCCGCTGACAATCCCCAGCAACCCGATCGCCGTCCATGACGGGCCGAATTTTGGCCGTTGCGTCGGGGCCAATGTCTCCAGGGCGATGGCCATCGACAGCGGCGCCAACACGCCGCTGGCAGCCCCCTGGATGATCCGCGCGCCGACGAATTGCAGTGAGGTGGTGGCCTGTGTCGCAAGCAGCAGGCCGAGGGCGAAGATCAGCATCGCCGCCTGGTAAACCGCCTTCACGCCGAAGCGCGCAGCAAGCCACTGAGCTACCGGCAATGTAATCGCGCTGGCCGCCAGGTACGACGTGAAGATCCACCCCGCCTCGTCATCCGTCATCGACAAACTGCCCTGCACAAACCGCAGGGCCGAGTTCGGCAGCGACACGTTGACCGCCTGCAACCAGGTCACCAGCAACGCCGCAAACCGGAGAGTACGTGCGCCGTTCATGGGCCGGTCCTGATATCAACCGTCACCGTGGCGCTGGTGCCGGAGAACAGCGGCAAGTCCGCGTTGGCCTCGTCCAGTTCCAGGCGCACCGGCACCCGCTGCACCACCTTGACCCAGTTGCCGGTGGCGTTTTCCGGCGGCAGCAGCGCGAAGTCGGCACCGGCGCCCGGGCTCAGGCTGGTGATGTGCGCCTTGAAGGGATGATCCGGGTAGGTGTCGAGCTTGATGGTTGCCTGCTGACCGGCTCGCATATGGGTCATCTGGGTTTCGCGAAAGTTGGCCTCGACCCAGGTGCGACGGGGCGACAGCAAGGCGAAGGCCGGCGCGCCGCTGTTCAGGTAATCGCCGACCTGCACGTCATCCACCTTGGCCACCACGCCGTCGTCGGGGGCATAGACCGTCGCGTACGAGAGGTAGAGTTGCGCCTCGTCGAGCTGCGCCTGGGCCTCCCGAATCGCCGGGTGTCGGTCGATTTCGATGTCGGGATTGCCGTTCAGCGCCACCACCGTATTGGCGATCTGCTGCTCGACGGACGCCACGCGTTGCCGGGCGACTTTCAGGTCGGTATCGGCCCGTTCGAACACGGCCTGGGACACGAACTCGGTGGCCACCAGGGCCTTTTTGCGGGCGAATTCCTTCTGGTCGAAACCCGCCGATTCCTTGGCCGCCTGCAACTCTGCCTGCTGTTGCCGGTAGCTGGCCTTGAGGCCTTCAATCCGCAGGCGCGCCACGCTCAATTGCGCCTGGGCACGCTCGACCGCGACCTGGAACGGCTCGGGGTTGATACGCAGCAGTACCTGCCCCTTGTGTACCGACTGGTTGTCTTCCACGGCGATCTCCACGACCTGCCCGGATACCCGCGCATTGATCGACGCCTTCGCCACTCGGGCATACGCGTTATCGGTGGATACGTACGGCGCATCCTTGAGGTAATACACATACCCGGCCGCTGCAATGAGTACCGGAAAGCCCACCATCAACAGTGAACGCCAGGGGGTGCGGGTCGTGTTTTCCAACGCATTGCTCATGATCGAATCACCTTTGCTGAGCCCGGGATTTCTGAGGCCTTAATTTTGTGCGATGATGTAAGAATATCGACCCACCCACCTCTACTCAAGGATTTTTGTACGCCA
Organism: Pseudomonas sp. GP01-A4; assembly: GCF_058780865.1. Lineage (NCBI taxonomy): Bacteria > Pseudomonadati > Pseudomonadota > Gammaproteobacteria > Pseudomonadales > Pseudomonadaceae > Pseudomonas > Pseudomonas sp. GP01-A4. Next base: position 74,667 of record NZ_JBYSWF010000010.1, on the reverse strand, counting down.
TGGCACAAAAAAAGATCACAGAGGCAAAAGGCCGTGGCCGCCCACGGGCCTACGACCCCGAAACGGCAATGCAAAAAGCCCTCGGGGTGTTCTGGAGCACCGGCTATTCCGGCGCCTCACTGGACAGCATCGCCACCGCCGCCGGGATGAACAGGCCAAGCCTGTACGCCGCGTTCGGCGACAAACACGCGATCTACCTCAAGGCACTTGAGCAGTATTGGGGTCTCGCTTCTGCCGCCATCGACGAGGCGCTGGACGACCCGAGCCTGACCCTCGCAGAGGCGCTGATGCGCTTATATGAAGGCCAGTTGTCGATCTACTTTTCGGGGGATGGCGAGCCACGGGGCTGCTTTATCATCGGCACCGCAACCACTGAAGCGGTGGAGGATGCGGAGATTCGCGCCGTGCTTTTGCAGCGCCTCGACGCACTCGACGCCCATCTCGAAACCCGCTTGCGCACGGCCATCGAGGCCGGTGAGTTGAAAGGTGGTGCAGACCCGGCAGCCGTCGCCGTCCTCGCCGCGTCTTTGGTGCACAGCCTTTCGATTCGTGCACGGGCGGGCAAGCCCCACGCCGAATTGATCACCCTGGCGCGCAACGCCGTGCAGGTCATCTGCGGATGAGTGAAGGACTGGAAGACATTCTGGCCGAGCACCTGGCCGTGATTTTCTGCGGCATAAACCCGGGGCTGAAGGCCGCTGCCACCGGGCATCACTTCATGGGCAGGAGCAATCGGTTCTGGCGCACGCTGCACCTGGCCGGGTTTACGCCCCATGAAGTGCAGCCGGAGAACGACCGCACGATCCTGCAATACCAATGCGGGCTGACCACGGTGGTGGAGCGGCCTACGGCCCGGGCGGATCAGTTGTCGGCGGATGAATTCAGGGCGGCGGCGGCTAGTTTTGAACGCAAGATCGCACGCTACGCGCCACGGTATGTGGCGTTTCTGGGAAAGGCCGCCTATAGCGCGTTGAGCGGGCAGAAGCAGATTGCCTGGGGGCTTCAACCGCACACCCTGGGGTGTGCGGCGGTGTGGGTTCTGCCCAATCCCAGCGGCAGAAACCTTGGGTTTACGCTCGACCAATTGGTGCAGGCATACCAGCAATTAAGGCTGGCAACACTCAGTCCCGATTAGAACTCAACTTCTCCCACAAAAAGCTGTAGACCAGCGCACTCATATGCGCAGCCTGTGCATTGTCCGCCGCCCCGCCGTGCCCACCTTCGATATTTTCGTAGTACGTCACGTCCTTGCCGGCCTCGATCATCTTCGCCGCCAGTTTGCGGGCGTGGGCTGGATGCACCCGGTCATCGCGGGTCGAGGTCAGGAAAAACACCGGTGGGTAGGCCTTCGCCGGATCGAACAGGTGGTATGGAGAAAACGTCTGGATGTACGCCCACTCTTCAGGTACGTCCGGGTTGCCGTATTCCCCCATCCACGACGCCCCGGCCAACAGGAGGTGATAGCGCTGCATGTCGAGCAAGGGCACCTGGGAGACGATTGCACCGAACAGTTCCGGGTATTGAGTAAGCATATTGCCGACCAACAGACCACCGTTGCTGCCACCCTCCGCGCCCAGGTGTCGGGGCGAAGTAATCCCACGGTCGATCAGGTCACGGGCCACTGCGGCAAAATCTTCGTAGGCGCGCGGACGGTTCTGCTTGAGTGCGGCCTGGTGCCAGCGCGGGCCGTATTCACCGCCACCGCGAATGTTGGCAACCACGTACACCCCGCCCTTCGAAAGCCAGGCGCGGCCTGCCTTACCGGAGTAATACGGGGTCAGGGAGTATTCAAACCCGCCGTAGCCATAGAGCAAGGTCGGCGCCGTGCCGTTGCGCGGCAGGTCTTTGCCGAGCACCAGGAAATACGGCACACGAGTGCCGTCCCTGGAGACCGCAAAGTGCTGCTCGATCACGTGCTGGCTGGAATCGAAAAAGGCCGGCAGGGTTTTCAGTACCTCGGGCGGATGACCTATCTCGGCCAGCGACAAGGTGGTCGGCGTCAGGTAGTCAGTGGTCACCAGCCAGACGGCATCACTGTCGTCGCTGTCCACTGCGCTGGCACCCACCGTCCCCATGCTCGGCGCCCCGGTGAACGGGCTGTGCTGCCAGCCGTTCGCGCCGGGAGTGAGGACGCTGAGGCGGTTCTTGACGTGATCCAGTACGTTCAGCACCAGGTGATTCAGCGTCCAGAAAAACCCTGCCAGCGAGGTGCTGTCCGTAGGGGTGAACAGCACCTCGAAATCCCGCTGGCCTGCCATGAAGCGATCAAACCGGATCGCCAGCAACGAGCCGGCCACAAACACTTCATCAAGCGTCCAGTCCTCCCGCAGTTCCAGCAGCAGCCAGTCTTTGTACACCGACTTTTCCGCCGAGTTCGGCGCGTCGATTTTGCTTAGTTGGTTGTCGCTGCCCCGCAGGTACAGCTCGTTGTTGTAGAACGCCAGCGTGCGGCTGACGAAGTCACGCTCGTAGCCGGGCGTGTCGTCGTGCATCGCCGCGATGTACATATCATCCAGCGCGCCTTCATAGACAAGACTGGCGGCACTCAGCGGTGTACCGCGCTGCCACTGCTTGACGATGCGCGGGTAACCGGAACGGGTCATCGACCCTTCACCAAAATCGGTATAGACATAGACGTTGTCACGGTCGATCCAGCCCAGGCCGCCCTTGGACTCGGGCAACTGGAAGCCGTCTTCGACCCAGGTCTTGCTGGCCAGATCAAACTCGCGGGTGACATTCGCATCGGCGCCGCCACGGGACAGCGCCAGCAGGCAGCGCTGGTAGTCCGGGCGCAAGAAATCAGCACCGTGCCACACCCAGTTTTCGCCCTCGGCGGCGTTCAGTGCGTCAAGGTCCAGCAACGTTTCCCAGGCAGGCTGGGGCTTGCGGTACTCCGCCAGCGTGGTGCGACGCCACAGGCCCCGCGGGTGGGCGGCGTCCATCCAGAAGTTGTAGTAATAGGCGCCGACCTTATCGACGTAGGGGATGTTGCTGTCCGAGTCCAGTATCTCCAGCACATCGGCCTTGATCTGCTTGAAGCTGTCGGAGCGGGCGAGCCGGTCTTCGGTCTTGAGGTTCTGGGCGCGTACCCAGTCCAGTGAACGCGTGCCGTCGACGTCTTCAAGCCATTGGTAGGGATCGTTGGACGTTTCGGGAAGTTTTGACATGTTCGAATCCTGTCGAAAAGCAGAAATGGATAGCGTGCCCGACTTTGAGCCTTTTTGAGCGATAAAAAAAGCAAGAAACCGGGTGTGCCAGCCGATCTGATCGGCGATACATGGCGGACGTACCGCAGGCTGCTACGGCAGGAGGACAGGCGATGGCTGACAAAAACGTGTGGATGCTGATGGGCGCAGATGCAAAACCCTACCCAAGTCTCGAGCCGGGAACGCTGGGCGGTCACCGTCGCGGCAAGCGCTATGGAAAGCTCGACTGTCGTGCGGCGCTGGGAGCCATTGCGCGTGGCGGCTACGTGAAAAATCGCGTGTTTTTTCTCGATGAAGCGACGGCTGTCGCCGCGGGATTTCGTCCTTGTGCGGTGTGCATGCCTGCCGAATATCGTCTGTTTCGAGGGCACGCCTGAATCGAGTGTCCGGGACAAATTCCGGGCAAAAAAAAGCCTGCATCGCTGCAGGCTTTTTTACTATCTGGCTCCACGACCTGGACTCGAACCAGGGACCCAATGATTAACAGTCATTTGCTCTACCAACTGAGCTATCGCGGAATGCGCCGTATGTTACTGATTGAAAAGGAGAAGTCAAGCATTCAGTGAGATTTTTGCTTCACCCCAGGTGCGCCGCGCTGGAAAATCACCACGCCACTTCCTGTCACGACGCTGTCATACGTCAACGCCAACATCCGCAGATACCCCGCCCCTACCCTCTTCTTGAAGGACGACACATGCACACTCGCTCAGGCCCGCCAGCGGTAAAAACCCTGCTTGCCCGTTTTATCGTTATCGGATGCAGCCTGACGGTGAGCGCGTGTGACAGTGTGACCGGAAGCGCGCCTGCCGCCTCTGGTTCCTTCAAAACCCTGGACGGCGCACCGCCGCTGGTTATCGGCCATCGCGGCCTGCCAGGACTGTACCCGGAAGAAACCCGGGCCTCCTACGAGCATGCAGCCGACGCTGGTGCGGATTCGCTGGAGCTGGACCTGCACATGACCAAGGACTGTATATTGGTGGCCCGGCACAATCCCTGGTTGAGCGACAACACCAACATCAGCGACGTCGCGAAGACCAATCCCGAAGTTGCACGCCGCAAGCGCACGGTGCCGGGTGTACTGGTTAACGTCAGGTATCCGGCCACTGCAGAAAATGGCCCGGCCCAGTACCTGAGTGATCTGACTGACCCCAACGATCCAAAATCCGTGTTGAAGTCCTTGATCGTGGATGGCGAAGACCATACCAACGACTGGTCAATCAGCGATTTCACCCTGGCCGAACTCAAGCAATGGATCGGCGGCACGACGTACGACGCCCGCGACGAGCGCCCGACCGAACTCAACGGCAAGCTGCCGATCCTGAGTTTCCAGGAAGTGATCGACATCGCGAAAGCCAAAAGCGCCGCCACTGGCCGGGTGATTACCACCTACCCGGAAAGCAAGAACCCGATCTGGAACAATGCCCAGGCCATCGCCAACGGCTGCGGCGCGCCGGGCAGTCATCCGTTCGAAGCGGCGTTTCTCAAGACCCTTGAAGACAACAACCTCAATCGCAAAGACGCGCCGGTGTTCGTGCAGAGCTTCGACCCGAACAGCCTGAAATACCTGCGCTCCATCGGCCTGCAAACCAGGGCGGTTCAACTGGTGGATGGGAACGGGGTGAACTTCAAGACCGGCGAGACCATTTTCATCACCGACAAACCCAACACCTTCGTCAGCGGCCGCCCCTACAGCTGGACCGTCGCCGGCGACCCACGCGCCTTTGGTGCGATGCTGACCCCGGCCGGGCTGGCCGAGGTCAAGACCTATGCCGACGGCATCGGGCCGTGGAAGCCGCAAGCGATGTTGCTGACCGCCGCTTCAGCGCAAAACCCCGGCTTGCCCGAGGTCGATACCTTCAAGCCCACCAGCCTGATCAGCGATGCGCACAAGGCCGGCCTGTTCGTGCATATTTTCACCTTCCGCAACGAAGCCAAATACCTGGCCGGCGCTTACAAGGGCAGCCCGGCGGCGGAATACATGGCCTTTTTCCGCGCCGGTGTTGACGGTGTGTTTACGGATTTCACGCCGACTGCCGTTGCGGCCCGAACTGCCTACCTTAAAGAAGTCGCGCGCTAAAAAGTCGTGCGCAAAGATGGCGGCCTTATGGGCCGCCATCCTTCAGTCAAGTTGCTCAATCACCCCTCCTGCCTTGAGCTGCCCCAGCTGCTCCGCCGACAACCCGAGGCGCTCGCCCAGTACCTCATCGGTATGCTGCCCCAACATCGGCGCCGGCCTTACATACTCTACCGGCGTGCCCGACATCTTGATCGGGCTGCCGACCATCTCGAACTGCGGATTCCTGGGGTGCGGGATCTTCACCATCAACCCACGGGCAATCACCTGCGGCTCTTCCAGGGATTGCGCGATGTTGTTGATCGCCCCCACCGGTACTTTCGAGGCGTGAATACTCGCCACCCACTCGTCCGCCGTGCGCCCCAGGAAGTGCGCCGACAACAGTTCGACAATCTCCGCCCGATGTGCAACCCGATCGGCATTGCGCCGAAAGCGCGGGTCTTCCGGCAGGTGCGGCAAACCGATGCTGTGGCACAGCGCTACAAACTGGCTGTCGTTGCCGCAGGCAATAATGAAGTCGCGGTCGGCGGCGCGGAACACCTGGTACGGCACGATGTTGGCGTGGGCGTTGCCGAAACGCTGCGGCACCTTGCCCGAGGCCAAGTAGTTCATGCTCTGGTTGGCCAGGGTTGCCACTTGTACGTCCAGCAGCGCCATGTCGATGTGTTGGCCAACGCCGGTGCGTTCGCGGCTGAGCAGTGCGGCCTGGATCGCGACGGTGGAATACAGGCCGGTCATCAGGTCGGAGAACGCCACGCCGACTTTTTGCGGGCCGCCGCCGGGCAGGTCGTCGCGTTCGCCGGTGATGCTCATCAGGCCGCCGATGCCCTGGATGATGAAGTCGTAGCCGGGTTCTTCGGCGCGCGGGCCGGTCTGGCCGAAGCCGGTGATGGAGCAGTACACCAACCGTGGATTGATCTCGGCCAGGGTCGCGTAATCCAGGCCATAACGCGCCAGGGAACCGGCCTTGTAGTTTTCGATCAGTACGTCGGAGCTGGCCGCCAGGGCCCGCACCAGTTCCTGGCCTTCGCTGGTGGCCAGGTCAATGGCCACGGATAGTTTGCCGCGGTTGGTGGACTGGTAATAAGACGCCTGCCCGGACGACTCGCCGGTGTCGGTCTTCATCCACGGCGGGCCCCAGCCGCGGGTATCGTCGCCACTCTGTGGCCGTTCGATCTTGATCACTTCCGCGCCCAGGTCGGCCAACACCTGGCCACACCAGGGCCCGGCCAATACCCGGCTTAAGTCCAGCACCCGCAAACCTGTCAATGCACCCATTATTCTTGTCCTGTGATGAATCGAAATCAGCCGACTGCCGGCTCTTCATGACGCAGGGAAATCCCCAGCGCCGCACGCCGCCGCAGCCAGGGGCTGGGGCGATAACGTGGGTCGTGGGTAAGTTCGCTCATGCGTTGCAAAATCGTGAGGATGCGCCGTGGCCCGAGGGCATCGCCCCAGGCGAGCGGGCCTTGTGGATAACCCAGGCCGAGTTGTACGGCCTGGTCAATATCGTCGACGCTGGCGATGCGTTGCTGGGCAATGTCGCAGGCCAGGTTGACCACCATCGCCAGGGTGCGCTGGGCAACGAAGCCGACGCTGTCGCTGATCACTGTCACACCTACACCGTCATTGGCGAGCAACGCGTGGGCGGCATCGCGGGTGGCGGTGGACGTCAGCGGGTTTTGCATCAGGGTGCGGTGGCGCGACAGGTCGGTCAGCAGGTCGATGCACAGGGTGCGTGCCGGGTCAGTGTGGAAGCGCTCGCTGGCCGAGGTGGCGTCGAGACCGTAGGGCGCCAGCAGGCACAACGCTTCAGGCGAAGGCTGCGCCGCGCTTTCAAGGTGTGCGCCCAACTCGATCACCAGGGCGCTGAGGCGCTCGTAGTCTTCGGCGTTTTCGGTGGCGATCCATACCGGCGGGAATTGCTTGATGGAAGGCACCGGCTGCGGCTGCGGGCCGTCCACCACCTGGCCATTTTCATAGCGGTAGAAGCCCTGCCCGCTCTTGCGCCCGAAGCGTCCGCCCACCAGCATCTGGCGGGTCAAGGGCGATGGTTTGTAGCGCGGGTCCTGATAGAACTGGTTGTAGATCGACTCCATCACCGGGTGGGAAACGTCGAGCCCGGTGAGGTCCAGCAGTTCCAGCGGCCCCATGCGAAAGCCTGCGCCTTCACGCAGGATACGGTCGATGTCGCCACGCTCGGCAATGCCTTCATCGAGCATCTTCAAGGCTTCGGTGCCGTACGCACGGCCGGCGTGGTTGACGATGAAACCCGGAGTGTCCTTGGCGCGCACGCCGCGATGGCCGGTACGGGCGACGAAGGCCAACAGGTCATCGCCGACCTTCGGTGCGGTGGCCAGGCCGTCGATTACTTCGACGACGCGCATCAACGGTACCGGGTTGAAAAAGTGCAGCCCGGCGACCCGCTCAGGGTGTTGGCAGCCGGTGGCGATGGCCGTGACCGACAGCGACGAGGTGTTGGTGGCGAGGATGCACGCCGCGCTGACCACACCTTCCAGCTGCTGCAACAGGCCGCGCTTGGCCTCGAGGTTTTCGACAATGGCTTCCACCACCAGGTCGCAGTCGTGCAGCGCCTCAATGGTGGCGGCAACTTGCAGGTTCGCAAGCGCAGCGTCCACCGCTGCCTGGGTGATCTTGCCCTTGGCGGCCAGCTTCGAGAGCGTGGCGCCGAGGTTATCCCGAGCGGTTTGCGCCGCACCGTCGCGGGCATCGAACAAGCGCACCAACACGCCCGCCTGAGCGGCAATCTGAGCAATCCCGGCGCCCATCACGCCGGTGCCTACCAGGCCCATGATCTTGATTGAATCAGCCATTGTCATTCCCCCAGGTAGTTCGCGGTGCGTTTTTCGAAGAACGCCGCGGCGCCCTCCTTCTGGTCTGCCGAATCGAACAGCAGTTGAAAGGCCTTGCGCTCCAACACCAGCGCGCTTTCCAGCGGCAGGTCGGCGCCGGCCAGCATCACTTCCTTGATCTGTTCCACCGCCAGTGGCGGCAAGGCGGCGATCTGCGCGGCCAGTTCCAGGGCGCGGGGGATGGTCTGGTCGTCGGCCACCACTTCGCTGAGCATGCCCATGGCCAGGGCTTCCGGGGCCTTGACCATGCAGCCGGTCAACGCGATGCGCATGGCCTGGAACTTACCCACGGCGCGTACCAGGCGCTGGGTGCCACCGGCGCCCGGCATCAGGCCCAACTTGACCTCGGGCTGGGCGAAGCGCGCCGATTCCCCGGCGACGATCAGGTCGCAATGCATGGCCAGCTCACAACCGCCGCCCAGGGCAAACCCGTTCACCGCGGCGATCACCGGCTTGGGGCAGCGGCTGATGGCTTCCCACAGGTATTCGGTGTGGCGGCGATACATCTCGATCGGGCTGGCGCTGGCGAATTCCTTGATGTCGGCACCGGCCACGAAGAACTGGTCGCCGCCGGTGAGCACGATGGCGCGCACATCACGGCGCTTGGCCAGAGCACGAAAGTGCTCGGCCAGCTCTTCGCGAACCTGGGCGTTCAAGGCGTTTTTCACTTCGGGACGGTGGATGCGTACCACGGCGACGCCATTGTCCTGGACGTCGAGGTGCACTACGGGTTGGTCGAGGCTGGCCACAAATTCTCCTGCTGCAATGTTCTTGTTAGTTCGGATATCGCCAGTTTCGCTATGCGAAACAACATTCCGTATTTAGCGATAATCATAAGGACCGAGTCGCCGTGATGTAAACGTAAAAACCTGACCCTCCGATAAATCGGGCTATAACTCGTTGTTTAGACGAGTTTTATTAAACAAAAAGACAACGCCACGCAAAGTTGATTAGTTTCGCTGTGCGGAATACAATTTTGTTTTGTTGATTTTCTAAAAAAAGGGGGACTAACATGCGCCGTCGAAACCTGGACCCGAACACACCCGAAACACCTGCCGGCAACCACGCCTTCGAGCACTTGCTGATCGATCCGATGAATGCCGACGAGGAAGAAGACAAGGACCGCCAGTTCGTCACCGCCCTGGCCCGTGGCCTGGAATTGCTGCGCTGCTTCACCCCCAGCGAAAGCGTGCTGGGTAACCAGGAGCTGGCACGCAAGACCGGGCTGCCAAAGCCGACGATTACGCGGATGACCCACACGCTGACCCGCTTGGGCTATCTCAAGCACCTGCCGCAGTCAGGCCGGTATCAGCTGGATGTGGGCGTGATGGCATTCGGTTACGCAATGCTGTCGAACCTGTCGGTGCGGGCCGTGGCCCATCCGCTGATGGAGACGATGGCCAAGTACGCCCAGGCCGCGGTGGCGATGGCCACGCGGGACCGCCTGGACATGGTTTACCTGGACGTGGTCCAGGGTGAAGCCAACATGACCATGCGCCGCCAGGTCGGCACACGGTTGCCGTTGCACTTGAGTTCCGCAGGCCGCGCCTGCCTGGCAGCGATGCCGGAAAACGAGCGGGAATTTATCCTCGACCATATCCGCCAGCGTCATCTGGAGGACTGGCCGGGCATCAGGAAGGGTCTGGAACGTGCCTTCCGGGATTACACCGATTTCGGCTACTGCATGTCGATCGGTGAGTGGCACCGCGATGTAAACGCCATCGCCGTACCGCTGCTGCATGCACAACATGGGCTGCTGACGTTCAACTGTGGCGGGCCGAGCTTTCACCTTTCCCGGGAGAAACTCGAGGACGACATCGGGCCCCGTCTCAAGCACATGGTGAACAACATCGAGGCCGCCGCCCGCTAGACAGATCGGTGCAAGGCCTCGGCAGATTGACGACAACAGGCCCGCCGAACGGGCCGCTGAGGAATGCACATGATCCGAGACCCCGAAACGCTTCATCTGTTGCTGGAAACCCTGCAGCAGTTCGTCAACGAGGCGCTGATCCCCCGGGAAAACGAACTGGCCGAGACCGATGACGTCCCGGCGGATATCGTCAGCCAGTTCCGCGAGCTGGGCCTGTTTGGCCTGACCTTGCCTGAAGCCTACGGCGGCCTCGGGCTGACCATGGAAGAAGAGGTCAACGTGGCCTTTGAACTGGGCCGCACCTCGCCGGCATTCCGCTCCTACTTCGGCACCAACAACGGCATCGGCTCCATCGGCATCCTGCTGGACGGCACCGAGGCGCAGAAGCAGCACTACCTGCCAAAACTCGCCAGCGGTGAACTGCTCAGTTCGTTCTGCCTGACCGAGCCGGACTCCGGCTCCGACGCCGCCTCGCTGAAAACCACGGCGGTGCGCGACGGTGACCACTATGTCATCAACGGCACCAAGCGCTTTATCACCAACGCCCCCCACGCCGGGATCTACACGGTGATGGCCCGTACCAACCCGGACATCAAGGGCGCGGGCGGCATCAGTGCATTCATTGTCGAGCGCAACACCCCCGGCCTGTCCCTGGGCAAGCGCGACCACAAGATGGGCCAGAAAGGCGCCCACACTTGCGACGTGATATTCGACAACGTGCGCGTACCGGCCGACCAACTGATCGGTGGCGTCGAAGGCGTGGGGTTCAAGACCGCAATGAAGGTGCTCGACAAGGGCCGCCTGCACATTGCCGCCGTCAGCGTCGGGGCCGCCGAGCGCATGCTCGACGATGCCCTGAACTACGCCCTGGAGCGCAAGCAGTTCGGCCAGCCGATCGCCGAGTTCCAGCTGATCCAGGCGATGCTCGCCGACAGCAAGGCCGAGATCTACGCCGCCCGCTGCATGGTGGTGGACGCCGCGCGCAAGCGTGACGAAGGCCTGAACATCGGCACCGAAGCGTCCTGCTCGAAAATGTTCGCCACGGAAATGTGCGGCCGCGTGGCCGACCGTTGTGTGCAGATTCACGGCGGTGCCGGGTATGTGAGCGAGTACGCCATCGAGCGGTTCTATCGCGATGTGCGCTTGTTCCGCCTGTATGAAGGCACTACGCAGATCCAGCAATTGGTGATCGCCCGCAACATGATTCGCGAGGCCAAGCACTGAACCCCGGGAACAACACTGGACCAATGTGGGAGCGGGCTTGCTCGCGAATGCGGTACATCAGCCACCGGATGCATTAACTGACACACCGTTTTCGCGAGCAAGCCCGCTCCCACATTTTGACCGTGTTCCAACCGCATTACCGCAACACCCATAACTTGTGCCCTAACAACTACAACAAGGTATCGCTATGGAAGTCGCCGCTTCGGCGGGTGCGTTGTCGCCCGCGCAAAACAAACTGTGGATCATCGTATTCATCTTCTGCTTCCTCGGCCTGCTGATCGACGGTGCCGACTTGATGCTGCTGTCCTACAGCCTCAGCAGCCTCAAGGCCGAGTTCGGCCTGACCAGCGTCGAAGCCGGCAGCCTGGGCAGCTTCACCCTGGCCGGGATGGCCATCGGCGGGATTTACGGCGGTTGGGCCTGTGACCGTTTTGGCCGGGTGAAAACCGTGGTCTGGAGCATCGTGCTGTTCTCCGCCGGCACGGCGATCCTGGGCATGACCCACAGCTATTGGCAGTTCGCGAGCACCCGTTTCTTCGCGTCCCTGGGCCTCGGCGCGCTGTATGTCGCGTGCAACACCCTGATGGCCGAATACGTGCCGACCCGCTATCGCACCACCGTGCTCGGCACCTTGCAGGCCGGTTGGTCGGTGGGCTATATCGTCGCCACCCTGCTCGCCGGCTGGATCCTGCCGAACCACGGCTGGCGCTGGTTGTTCTACGTGGCGATCATCCCGGTGATCCTCGCCGTACTGATGCAACGCCTGGTGCCGGAGCCGCAAGCCTGGATCAAGGCCCAGGCCGAACGTGCCCGGGAAAAGGCCGAAGGCATCAAGCGCGTGTCGGCGAAGAAACCCGACGGCATGTTCAAGCTGATCTTCAGCGACCCGAAAGCCAGCCGCATGTTTATCCTCTGGGCACTGACCGCAGGCTTCCTGCAGTTCGGCTACTACGGCGTGAACAACTGGATGCCGTCGTACCTGGAAGGCGAGCTGGGGATGAACTTCAAGTCGATGACCAGCTACATGGTCGGCACCTACGCGGCGATGATTTTCGGCAAGATCCTCGCCGGGCTCGCGGCAGACCGCCTGGGCCGGCGCCTGGTGTTCGCCGTCGGCGCGCTGGGCACGGCGATTTTCCTGCCGGTGATCGTGCTGTTCCAGAGCCCGGACAACATCCTGTGGATGCTGATTGTGTTCGGTTTCCTGTACGGCATCCCCTACGGCGTGAATGCGACCTACATGACCGAAAGCTTCGAAGCGAAATTTCGCGGCTCGGCAGTGGGCGGCGCCTACAACATTGGCCGAATCGGCGCGGCGGTGGCACCGGCAGCCATTGGTTTCCTGGCGTCCCATGGCTCGATTGGCGTGGGATTCCTGGTCATGGGCGGCGCGTACTTTATCTGCGGCGTGATCCCAGCGCTGTTTATCCGCGACAAGCAGTTCGACCCGCAAAAACAATAAGCCCAACCCGGGGCCCGCGGCGACGCGGCCCCGGCTATAAGACGTGCGGCAGTTATACCCTTAGGTAAACCGGGCTAGACTGTACGTCAGTCCTACGGAACTGAAGGAACAGTACGACGCTCTCACCCAGCCTGTAAGACAGTTTTGTGCTTAGAGGCTCATTCGTTTATGAAAACACCGACCCAGACCAACGCAATTGACTTCGACAGCGCCAAATTGCAACGCCTGGGCTTTGGTCAGCCTTCCCTTCTTACACGACGCCCCGCGACGGTTGAGCAACTTCGCCAGCAACTGGGCATGCAATTGCAAACCAGCCTGGAGCCGGAGCATATCCTTGCGTTGTTCTTCCGCGATATCCAACGCCTGGTGCCGCTGGACGCCCTGCAATACCGCCACGAAGCCAGCGACCTGCGCCTGGAGTACGGTCACCGCGGCCATCATTCGGTGAGCTATGCCCTCAGCCATGAAGGCGAGCACCTTGGCGAACTGGTGTTTCGGCGCAACCAACGCTTTCTCGAAGACGAACTGGCCAACCTGGAATCGCTGCTGGCCACCTTGCTCTACCCGATGCGCAATGCCCTGCTCTACCGTGCGGCGACTCGCAGTGCCCTGCGCGACCCACTGACCGAAACCGGTAACCGCATCGCCATGGACCAGACCCTGCAACGGGAAATCGACATGGCTCGCCGGCACCTGCAACCGCTGTCCTTGCTGATGCTGGACATCGACCACTTCAAGCACATCAACGACAGCCACGGCCATGCCACGGGCGACAAGGTGCTCAAGGCCGTCGCCGCCTCGATCAAGAGCCAGCTGCGCAATGTGGACATGGTGTTCCGGTTTGGCGGGGAAGAGTTTCTGATCCTGCTGTCCAACACCGGCCGGGACGCGGCATCGATGGTCGGCGAGCGCCTGCGCCAGGCGGCACAGGCCCAGGATTATTGGGCGGATGATGAGCGGATCGAATTGACGGTGAGCCTGGGCTGCTCGACCTTGCTGGCGGGAGAGTCCGCCGAGAGCCTGTTGCGCCGGGCGGACAGTGCCTTGTATGTGGCCAAGCGTGAAGGCCGCAATCGGCTGGCAATGGCGGGGTAATTTACCCCGCCATCACCCCGTTTACGCCTCGCTGGCAACCAGGGCGGGTTGTTTGCGGGGGGCGGCCACCGACTTTTCCAGCTGCATGCAACGTTCCAGGAACAGGTACATGTAGTCGTAGCTCTTGCAGACCGCCTGGCGCAGCTCTACCTGCAGTTCCTTGGTCGGGTTCATGCCGGCCAGGGTGCAGATGATTTCCAGGGCTTCCCAGGGATGTGCGTCATCGTACTGGGCATGCATCTTCAGCCACTTCATCGCGCGCTTGCGGTCTTCCTCAGGGAAAGCCGCAGCATAGACGCCGGTGGAACACACCACGGCGGACCACTCCCCAGTGGCCCCCTCGATGGCGTAGTTGGTGGCGGCAATCGCGACAATCAGCGAATCGGCCGAGCTGGTGTGCCAGCACCAGTGGCTCAGTGCATGCAGCTCCGGCGGCACTTCCTGTGCCTGCAATTCTTCCAGGCTGACACCATGGGCGCGGGCCCAATGCACCCAATAATCGGCGTGGTTGAGTTCCACGCGAATATTGCGCATCAGCCAGCGGCGCGCCATGTCCTCCCCAGGATGGCGGGCAAATTTGGTCTTGGTGAGGTTCTGTGCCATGTACAACGCAAACTGTTCAACCACCGGCCAGCCACCAATCAGGTAGTGGCGCATGGTCTTGGCGCTGAGCTTGTTATCGCGCATGCGCTGGTACAGTTCGTGTTCGACAACGCGACGCTTGCTCTCGCTACAGTCCTGGATCAGCTGTTGCGCCCAGGCGGGGTAACTTGAGGCTTCCATAAGCGGGCCGGTTCTGTTGAATGTGTCGATCACTGTCGGGCTCCTTTTGATTTGTGATATGTACAGACCAGCAAATGTTTCATCGGAACGTGCCAGGCGCCTTGAATAACAGAGGCTGCGGTCGCACAGGTCGACACTGCAAACTATCAAAGGTAAACAACTGCGGTCGCTCGATCAGGTATCCCTGAGCGTAGTCGACCCCGATCTCAAGCAAGGCTTGTTCGATCTGGGGTGTCTCGACAAATTCGGCAATTGTGCGCTTACCCATGACATGACCGATGTGATTGATCACTTCGACCATAGCGCGGTTAATCGGGTCGTCCAGCATATCCTTTACGAAACTTCCATCGATCTTCAAGAAGTCTACAGGTAAATGTTTAAGATATGCGAACGAGGACATCCCGGCGCAGAAGTCATCCAGGGAGAAATGGCACCCTAACTCTTTGAGCTCGTTGATAAAACGAATCGCACTACCCAAATTCGCTATAGCGCTGGTTTCTGTAATTTCAAAACAAATCATTTCCGGTGGAATGCCATAGGCAATGAATTGCTCACGCAGGAACCCAAGAAAGTCCTCATCGCCGATGGTAGTGCCTGACAGATTGATCGCGCACATGGCCATGGGCCGGCCCGGGCGCTCACGCATGCAGCCCGCGATGATCTTGAACACGTTTTCCACCACCCAACGGTCCAGGGAAGTCATCAAGCCGTAACGCTCGGCGGCCGGGATAAAACTGTCCGGCAGGATGATCCGCCCCGCCTCGTCATGCAGGCGCAGCAGGATTTCTATATGCCCATCCCCCTGTTCGGTGTGCCCAAGGGGCGCGATTTCCTGGGCGTACAGGCAAAAACGGTTCTCTTCCAGCGCCATGTGCAGGCGCTGCACCCAGGCCATCTCGCCAAAGCGCAGGGACAATTCCGAGTCATCGGCGTGATACACCTGCACCCGGTTGCGGCCCTTTTCCTTGGCCATGTAGCACGCCATGTCGGCGGCTCGCAGGGAAGTCTCCAGGGTGGTCGGGGCGTGCGTGATGTGCACCAGGCCAATGCTCACGGTGGTGACAAACGGCCTGCCTTTCCACACAAAGTGCAGGCTCTGCACGGTGTGGCGCAGGCTTTCGGCGATTTTTTCCGCCACCGGCGCCGGGCAGTTCTCCAGCAGGATGCCGAACTCGTCGCCGCCCAGCCGGGCCAGGGTGTCACCTTCACGCAGGTCGGACTGCAAGAGCGCGCAGATATGCCGCAACAGTTCATCCCCCGCGGCATGCCCGCAGGTGTCGTTGACCAGCTTGAACTGGTCCAGGTCGAGGAACATCAAGGCATGGCGCCCGGTTTGCTGGCGCCCGACGTTGTGCAGCACCTGCTCCAGGCGGAACTCGAACTCGCGGCGGTTGGCCAGGCCGGTCAAGGCGTCGTGGGTGGCCTGCCAGGACAGGTTGGCGATGTACTGGCGTTCCTGTGTCATGTCGTGCAACACCAGCACCGCGCCGACGACTTTGCCGGCACTGCGGATCGGCGCGCCCACCAGGGTGACGGACACGGTGGTGCCGTCCAGGCGCTGGATCAGCTTGGAGTGCTCGCTGCCCCCACCGAGCTGGCCACCCAATATATGTTCGATCAGGGTAAAGCCGTCGGCCTGGGCATTTTCGTCCAGCAGGTTGAACAGCGCCGCCAGCGGCAGCCCCTGGGCCTGGGCGGCTTTCCAATGGGTCAGGGCTTCGGCGGCCGGGTTCATATACGCAATGGCGCCGTCGACATCGGTGGTGATCACTCCGTCGCCAATCGACTCCAGGGTGATCTGCGCCCGCTCCTTCTCCAACTGGAGCGCGTCGGCAAACGCATGCCGCTGGGCCAGCAGCTTGTGGGTGCGCAACAGCGCCAGCACGATCAAGCCCAGTGCCGTGGCCAGGTTGGTCACCAGCAGCAGGCGCAGAATCATCCGCGAGCCTTCACCCAGGGCATCGCTGAAGGCTTTCGCGGCCGGCGTCACCCCGTCGTTGATGGCGAAGATCCGCTGCTTCCAGCGGTGTACGTCGCTGCTGCTGACCTGATTGGCCATGATCGCTCGGTGCATCTCCTGGGCCAGGTCGTCCAGTTGCACCAGGTAGCCATCGCCCACCGTCCACAGTTCGATGGCTTTTTCCAGGTAACTGAAATGGCGGAAGTTGAGGTACAGCCAGATCAGGCTGGAAACGTCGTCAGGGTGGTTACCGCCCTTGAGGATGCCCTGGCGCGCGGCAGGCAGGTCCGGCGTCGGGCGGTCCAGGGCCAGCCGCAGCTCATGCCCGCCCTGGGGTACGGCAATCGCGTTCTGGTATTTGAGGAAGGTGGCTTCGTCGCGGCTGTCGGCGTAGAGCGTCAGGTAAAAGATCGCGTCTTTCTGGCCCTTGGACCACAGGCTTTCGCCCGCCACATAACCGCGCACCGCCGAGAGTACGTAGAGACTGACGCAGCCTAACAATGCCTGGAACAGCACGACGGCGATAAAAGGCCACACAATGCCCAATAACCGAGGGGTTCCGAGAGTCTGCTTTTGCTTCATGAGGTCCCTTGCACATGCACAACTAAAATACGCACGCGAGTGAAAACCGCTCCTGATAGCTCAGCGTAGGCTAAATCACCGCACTTGTTGCAAGTGTCCGTAAAGTTTGGCGTACAAGCCACCATCAGCAATCAACTGCTGATGGTCGCCATCTTCGGCAATATGGCCGCCATCGAACACCAATACCCGATCCGCCTGTTTCACCGCCGACAGCCTGTGGGCGATGATCAAGGTGGTACGGCCACTGAGAAACCGCGCCAGCGCCTGGTGCAGGTTGTATTCGGTTGCCGCATCCAGGGCCGAGGTGGCCTCGTCGAGTATTACCACTTTCGGCTCCGCCAGCACCATCCGGGCAATGGCCAGGCGTTGACGCTGCCCACCGGAAAAGCGCACGCCGGAGCGTCCGACCACGCTGTCCAGGCCCAGCGGCAGCGCCTTGACGGTCGCATCCAGCTGGGCAATTTCCAGCGCCTGCCAACAGGCCTGGTCGCTGCGCTCGCGGCCCATGGTCAGGTTGGCGCGCACCGTATCATTGAACAGTGCCGGGTGCTGCAGCACCACGGAGACATTCTCGCGAATCGTCTCCAGGCCGATTTCCTGCTGGGTCGAACCACCGAAGCGAATGCTGCCGGCCTGCGGCGTATACAGCCCCAGCAACAGTTGCACCAGGGTACTTTTGCCGCCGCCGCTGGCGCCGACAATCGCGACTTTTTCACCCGGGGCGATGTTCAGGTTCAACTGGTCCAGCACCAGTTCCTCGCCGTAGCCGAAATTCAGGCCGCGCACTTCGATGCCGACGGTCTCGCGTCCGGTAAACGGATCGGCACCGCCCGCGTATTGCGGTTCATCGGCGCGGGCCAGCAGTTCGTTGATCCGCGTCAGCGCCCCCCCCGCCGCGTAGTAGGCGTATTGCAGGTTCAGCAACTGTTCCACCGGGCTGATCATGAACCACAGGTAACTGAACACCGCGAGCATCTGGCCGATGGACAGGTCGGAAAACAGCACCGTCAGCATCGCCGCCGCACGGAAGATGTCGATACCGAACTGGAACAGCAAGCCACTGGCGCGGCTGGAGGCATCGCTTTTCCACTGGGAATTGACCGCAAAATCCCGCACTTCCTGGGCCCGCTGGCCCAGGCGACCGAGGAAAAAGCCCTGGCGATTGCCGGCACGCACTTCCTGGATCGCATCGAGGGTTTCGGTGAGCGCCTGGGTGAAACGCGATGTGCTGTCGTTTTCCAGCTTCTTCAGGTGCTTGACCCGCTTGCCCAACTGCACCGTGGCGTAGATCACCAGCGGGTTGAACAGCAGGATCAACAGTGCCAGCTTCCAGTGCATCCACATCAGGATCCCGGAGGTGCCTACCAGGGTGAGCATCGCCACCAGGAACCGGCTGAGGGTTTCACCGACGAATTTGTCCACCGTGTCCAGGTCGGTGACCAGGTGCGTAGTCACCGTGCCGCTGCCCAGGCTTTCGTATTCGCTGAGGGAAATGCGTTTGAGGCGCTCGATCAGCCGCACGCGAATGCGATAGACGATGTCCTTGGCCAGTCGCGCAAACAACCGCGCCTGCAGCACGTTGAACACCAGGGCGCCGCAACGCAGCAGCAAGGTCACCAGCAGCATCAGGCCGATATAGCCGGCGGCCTTCTGCCAACCCAGGGGCAATGCGTGGTTCATCACCTTCAGTGCCGCATCGCCATGGCCCAACAGCACTTCGTCCACCAGCAACGGCAGCAGCAATGGAATCGGCACGCTGCACAAGGTTGCCAGCACGGCGACGCCATTGGCGATCCACAGGGATTTCTTGTGATGCAGCGCCAGGCGGCGGACTTCCGCCCAGGTCAGCCGGTCGACACGCTTGGGTTGCTCAACGGGATCGGGCTGATCATGCACAGGCAGCTCGCTCCAGCCAGCGGCTCAGCAGCGGCGCCAATTCGGACAGCGGCTGATAGCCGTTGGTCAGCAGCGCCAGTTGCCCATTACGCTCCGCCAGCAAGGTCGGGAAACCGGCGATGCCCAGGTCCTGGACCCAGGTGAAATCCGCCGCGGTGGCCGCGTGCTGGTCGGCGCGGTCGAAAGCTTCGGCGAACTCGATACGCGGCACGCCGGCGGTCTCGGCCAGTTCCACCAATACGTCGGCGCGGGTCACGTCGCGCCCTTCGACGTAGAACGCCTGCTGGATCAGGCCCAGCAGTTTCCAGGCGCAATCCGGCGCCAGGCTGCGGGCAGTGACCACGGCGCGGCAAGCCGGCTCGGTGTCGTAGACAAAACCATCAGGCAGTGCACCTTCACGCTTGAACGGCTGGCCGGTGGCGTCGGTCACGGCCTGCCAATGCTCAAGAATATAGCGCCGGGTCGTCGGCTCCAGCGCCGCGCCACTGCCGGTGCGCAAGCCGCCCACCACCAGGTGCAGCTCCACGCCTGCGGCCTGGGCCTGCTCAACCAGCGCCTTGGCCACCGGGGCGAAACCCCAGCACCAGGAGCACATCGGATCCATTACATAGAGCAGGCGTGCGGACATGGCTCAGGCCTCGGAGGATGGGGATTGCTTGTAGTTGTAGCCAATCGGGTGCGGCATATTGCGGGCCTTGGCCAGTTCAATCTGCTTTTGCCGGTCGATCGCGCTGCGACGGGTCTTCTCTGAAAGCTTATCCCAGCAATGCGGGCAACTGATGCCAGCTACATAGTGTTCGGATGCACGGTCCTCGACGCTGACCGGTGTGCGGCAGGCATGACATTGATCGTAGTCGCCTTCGCTCAAGTCGTGGCGCACGGTCACGCGATTGTCGAACACAAAGCAGTCGCCCTGCCACTTGGTTTCTTCCTGCGGCACCTCTTCGAGGTACTTCAGGATGCCGCCCTTGAGGTGATACACCTCGTCGAAACCCTCGCTGAGCATATAGCTCGAGGCCTTTTCGCAACGAATGCCGCCGGTGCAGAACATGGCGACTTTCTTGTGTTTGGCCGGGTCGAAGTTGGCTTTGATGTAGTCGGGAAATTCGCGGAAGCTGGTGGTCTTCGGGTCGATCGCGCCTTCAAAGGTGCCGATGGACACTTCGTAGTCGTTGCGGGTATCGATCAGCAGCACTTCAGGGTCGCTGATCAGCGCATTCCAGTCCTGCGGCTCGACGTAGGTGCCGACTTTCTTGTTCGGGTCGACGCCTTCGACGCCCAGGGTCACGATTTCTTTCTTGAGCTTGACCTTGGTGCGGTAGAACGGCTGCTCGTCGCAGTACGACTCTTTATGGTCGATGTCGTCCATGCGCGGGTCGTTCTTGAGCCAGGCCATCAAGCCATCAATGCCTTCGCGGCTGCCGGAAACGGTGCCGTTGATGCCTTCTTCGGCGATCAGCAAGGTGCCTTTGATGCCGTTGTCGACCATCGCCTGCAGCAGTGGCTCGCGCAGGGCGACGTAATCTTCGAGGGTGACGAACTTATACAGTGCCGCCACGACAATCGGTTGAGTCATGGGTGTTCTCTCCAGGTGGCTACCCTCGTAAAGGGTGAACCGGATGCAAAAAAAACGCGCCGACTGAGCGGCGCGTTGCGGATTCTAACAAAAATGGCGACGATTATGGACCGCCTCTTACTGTGGCGAGGGAGCTTGCTCCCGCTGGGCTGCGGAGCGGCCCCAACCAGGCAGTTGCAACCTTTCAGAAAGATCGCGGTGATTGGCAGAAGGGCTGCTGCGCAGCCCAGCGGGAGCAAGCTCCCTCGCCACATCAAGCTGATGTGCCACAGTGTCAGTGACCGCCGGCGCAGGTCGGCGAGGCCGGGGCTGCGTCGATTTTCGCCCATTCTTCAGGCGTGTAGGTATGCAGCGCCAACGCATGGAATTCGCTCATCAGGTCACCCAACGTGGCATAGACCTTCTGGTGGCGCTTGACGCGGTTGAGGCCCTCGAACTGCTGGCTGACCAGCACGGCCTTGAAGTGGGTCTGCAACCCACGGCTGTGCATATGGCTTTCATCCAGCACGCTCAAGTGTTCCGGGCTCAGGGCGACGAGTGCCGATTCGATACGCTGTTGCATGGTCATTCCTGTTTACTTCTTCTTGGCCGGGGCCGGGGCTTTTGGCGTCAGCTCGTTGGTCATGTCTTCCAGCAGCTTGTTCACCACAGGTACCGCGCTTTCCAGCTTGGCCTGGGTCATCTGGGCCGATTGCTGGGTCAGCTGGGGCATTTTCTCCAGGACTTTCTTGCCCAGTGGCGACTGGTAGAACGCAACCAGGTCCTTGAGCTCGGATTCGCTGAAGTTGTCGGTGTAGAGCTTGATCATGTCCGGCTTGAGCTTGTTCCAGCCGATGGCCTGGTCCAGGGCGGTGTTGGCCTTGGCCTGGTAGGTGTCCAGGACGGTTTGCTTGGAAGCAGGCGCCTTGGTCTGCTCGAAACGCTGGGCGAACATTTGTTGCACTTGCATGTACACCGGGGTACCCAGCTTGTCGGCATGGGCCAGGGTAAGGAAGGCTTCGGCACTGGCGTTGTGGCTGGCGGTATCGGCAAAAACCTGGCCGCTGGCACATACCAGAGCAACCGCGGTACAGATGGCACGAAGACGAGTCATCGAGTTTCCTTTTCTAGCAGGCGAGGTAAGACCCCAAGGGCGCCCATTCTGCGCCTAAAAAACGCCGCGGCTCAACCCCACGCCTTGTGGGGCCTGGTTTTGCGGGGCTTAATCCGATGAAAAGTCTTTTAAGGGAACCCCACCGGACGATCAGGGCCTAAACTGCGCAAACGAACCTGAAGGAGTGTGCCCGATGAGCCGTATCGAAACCGACAGCCTGGGAGAAGTGCAAGTCCCGGATGACGCTTACTGGGGCGCGCAGACCCAACGCTCGCTGGTGAACTTCGCCATCGGCGACCAGCGCATGCCCCTGGCTGTGTTGCACGCCCTGGCCCTGATCAAGAAGGCTGCGGCCCGGGTCAACGACCGCAATGGCGACCTGCCCGCCGACATTGCCCGGTTGATCGAACAGGCCGCCGACGAAGTGCTCGCCGGCGAACACGACGACCAGTTTCCCCTGGTGGTGTGGCAGACCGGCAGCGGCACCCAGAGCAACATGAACGCCAACGAAGTGATCGCCGGCCGTGCCAACGAGCTGGCGGGCAAGCCCCGTGGCGGCAAGAGCCCGGTGCATCCCAACGACCACGTCAACCGTTCCCAGAGCTCCAACGACTGCTTCCCCACCGCCATGAGCATCGCCGCCGTGCAGGCGGTCACCGAGAAGCTGTTGCCGGCGATCCGTGAACTGTCTGGTGGTTTGGCAGAGTTGTCGGCGCGCCACATGAAGCTGGTGAAAACCGGCCGCACCCACATGATGGATGCGACGCCCATCACCTTCGGCCAGGAAGTCTCGGCCTTTATAGCGCAACTCGACTACGCCGAACGCGCGATCCGCAGCGCCCTGCCCGCCGTGTGTGAACTGGCCCAGGGTGGTACTGCCGTCGGCACCGGGCTCAATTCACCCCACGGTTTTGGCGAGGCGATTGCCTCGGAATTGGCCGCGCTGTCGGGCCTGCCGTTTGTCACCGCACCGAACAAATTCGCCGCGCTGTCGGGCCATGAGCCATTGACCACCCTGCACGGCGCCTTGAAGACCCTGGCCGTGGCCCTGATGAAAATCGCCAACGACCTGCGCCTGCTGGGCTCCGGCCCGCGTGCCGGGCTGGCGGAAGTCAAGTTGCCGGCGAATGAACCGGGCAGCTCGATCATGCCCGGCAAGGTCAACCCGACCCAGTGCGAAGCGCTGTCGATGCTGGCTTGCCAGGTGCTGGGCAATGACGTGACCATTGGCTTCGCCGCCAGCCAGGGCCACTTGCAGTTGAACGTGTACAAGCCGGTGATCATCCACAACCTGCTGGAATCGATCCGCCTGCTGGCCGACGGTTGCAGCAACTTCCAGGAGCACTGCATCGCCGGCCTGGAACCCGACGCCGAGCAAATGGCCGCGCACCTTGAGCGTGGCCTGATGCTGGTGACTGCGCTGAACCCGCACATCGGCTACGACAAGTCCGCCGAGATTGCCAAGAAGGCCTATGCCGAAGGGCTGACCCTACGGGAAGCAGCGCTGAAGCTGGGCTATCTCACGGACGAAGAGTTCGACCAGTGGGTGCGTCCGGAAAACATGCTGGAAGCTGGTCATTAAGACGCCAATCGTGCACGCCGGGCCCTGAGCCCGGCGAACAGCGACGGCGCCAACGCCACGGTCGCAGACCCCAGCACCACCAACACGGCACCGCCGTAGCCGAGGGCATTGATGTCTTCGGCGTGCACATACTCGGGCCACATCCAGGCGGCCAGCGCCACCGCGACGAAAGTCACCAATGGCGTCAGCGCCAGGGTGGCGCTGACCCGCGAGGCTTCCCAGTGGGCCAGGGCTTCGGCGAATGCGCCGTAGGCAATCAGCGTATTGAAACAGCAGGCCAGCAGCAGCCAGCCTTGCAGCGGGCTCAGTTGCAGCGCTTCCATCGGGTGCGCCCATGGCGTCAGCAAGAGCGCGCAGGACAGGTAGATCACCATCATCACCTGCAACGAATTCCATACCGTCAGCAACTGCTTCTGGCCCAGGGCGTAGAAGGTCCAGATGGTGGTGGCCAGGAGAATCGTCAGCACCCCGGCGGTGTAGCTTCCCAGGGAGGTCAACAACTCGGTCAGGCGCTGGTTGAAGAACAGGCCGAAGCCGATGATCAGCACCAGTAGGCCCATGCCCTGCCCGAGGCTGAAGCGTTCCTTGAACACGAAGACGCTGGCGATCATCAGGAAGATCGGGCCCACCTGTACCACCAGTTGCGCGGTGCCGGGGCTCAGCAGTTTGAGGCCGACCAGGTAGAGCACGTAGTTGCCCATCAGGCCGCACACGGCGATCGCT
This sequence comes from Pseudomonas sp. GP01-A4, assembly GCF_058780865.1. Classification (NCBI taxonomy): domain Bacteria; kingdom Pseudomonadati; phylum Pseudomonadota; class Gammaproteobacteria; order Pseudomonadales; family Pseudomonadaceae; genus Pseudomonas; species Pseudomonas sp. GP01-A4. Next base: position 50,668 of record NZ_JBYSWF010000010.1, on the reverse strand, counting down.
ACCAGCCAGCCACCTTTTGGTCCGAGGGAACGCCAGCTGGGCAGGCGCCTTACGGCGGCGAGATAGATAAACAGACAACTGCCGGAGACGACCAGGCGAAACCAGGTGACGGTGACGGGGTCCATCACCTGCAAGACCTGTTTGAGTTTGATCGGCAGAATGCCCCAGAGCAGCGCGGTCAGCAGGGCCAGGGATAAACCGTAGACCCAACGGCCCGATGAGATGTGCATGAGTGCCCCGAATGCCTGAGGTGGAGGAGGTGCATTCTAGGGGGATGTGAACGGATTGGGATACGGTGCTGATCAAATGTGGGAGCGGGCTTGCTCGCGAAGGCGGTCTATCAGCCAACATTTTCATCGACTGCCCCGCCGCATTCGCGAGCAAGTCGAATCGTCGCACCGCCACTCCCACACTGAGTCAGCGTACGGCTTCGAACAAGCCGGTGGCCCCCATGCCGCCGCCCACACACATAGTGACAATGCCGTAACGCAACTTGCGCCGCTGCAACTCACGCACCAGATGCCCCACCTGCCGCGACCCCGTCATCCCAAACGGATGCCCGATGGAAATCGACCCACCGTTGACGTTGTACTTGGCGTTATCAATTTCCAGCCGATTACGCGCATAAAGGCACTGCGAGGCAAACGCCTCATTCAACTCCCACAAATCAATATCCGCCACTGCCAGCCCACGGGCCTTGAGCAACTTGGGCACCGAAAACACCGGCCCGATCCCCATCTCATCCGGCTCACACCCCGCCACCGTAAACCCGCGAAAAAACGCCTTGGGCTTAAGCCCCAGTTCCAGCGCTTTTTCCAGGCTCATCACCAGTGTCATGGAAGCCCCATCAGACAACTGCGACGAATTCCCCGCCGTCACCGACCCATCCTCCGCAAACACCGGCTTCAATCCCGCAAGACTGGCCAACGTCGTATCCGGACGATTGCAATCATCCCGATCCACCACCCCCTCCAACACCTGCACCGCGCCAGTGTTCTTGTCCTCAACCTTGTACTTCACCGCCATCGGCACGATTTCATCATCGAACAACCCGTCAGCCTGGGCCTGAGCCGTACGCTGCTGGCTTTGCAGCGCATACAGATCCTGCTCTTCACGACTGACGTGATACCGCCGCGCAACGATTTCCGCCGTCTGCCCCATGGGAAAGTAAATGCCCGGCACCTGCTCCTTGAGCAACGGATTGATCAGGTTATCGGTGTTGACGCTCTTCATGGTCAGGCTGATGGACTCGACCCCACCGGCGACAATGATCTCGCTGCAACCGGAAGCAATCTGGTTGGCGGCGATCGCAATCGCCTGCAACCCCGAGGAACAGAAACGGTTGAGGGTCATGCCCGCCGTACCGGTACCCAGTTGCGACAACACCGCCACATTGCGGCCGATGTTGTAGCCCTGGGCACCTTCGTTGGAACCGGCGCCGACGATGCAGTCCTCGACCGTGGCCGGGTCGATGCCGTTGCGGGTCAGCAACGCGTTCACGCAATGGGCAGCCATGTCATCGGGACGGGTCTGGTTGAACTTGCCGCGAAAGGACTTGGCCAGGCCGGTTCGCACGCTGTCGACGATCACTACTTCACGCATGGGCTACCTCAATTGTTGTGGTTGTTGAGAGATGGATCGAGCATAGATCCCGCCCTCTTCAACCGCGACAATCATTCACCCCGCGTATGCAAAAGCATGGCGTTACTTCTTCTTGTCCTTCTTGTCATGCTTGTCGGTCTTGTCGAACGCTTCCTCCAGCGCCCGGTTGATGGTGCGCAGTACCTTCACCCGCGCCCAGCGCTTGTCGTTGGCTTCAACCAGCGTCCACGGCGCAATCTCGGTGCTGGTGCGGTCCACCATGTCGCCCACCGCCGCCCGGTAGTCGTCCCACTTCTCGCGGTTACGCCAGTCGTCCTCGGTGATCTTGAAGCGTTTGAACGGGATTTCCTCGCGGGCCTGGAACCGCTCCAGCTGCGTCTGCTTGTCGATCGCCAGCCAGAACTTGACCACGATCACCCCGGCGTCGCGCAGTTGCTCTTCGAAGTCGTTGATCTCGCCGTAGGCGCGCATCCAGTCCGTCGGCGTGCAGAAGCCTTCGATGCGTTCCACCAACACCCGGCCATACCAGGAGCGGTCGAACACGGTGAACATGCCCCGCGCCGGAATCTTCTGCCAGAAACGCCACAGGTAAGGCTGGGCGCGCTCGTCTTCACTGGGCGCGGCAATCGGCACGATGTGGTACTGCCGGGGATCGAGGGCTGCCGCCACACGCCGGATGGCCCCACCCTTGCCCGCCGCGTCGTTGCCTTCAAACACCGTCACCAACGCGTGCTTGCGCATGCGTTTGTCGCGCATCAGCCCGGAGAACCGTGCCTGCTCGGTAATCAGCTGTTCTTCGTAATCGTCCTTTTCAAGGCTCAGGCTCATGTCCAGGCTGTTCAGCAGGCTCATCTGGTCAACCGCCGATGGCAGCGGCGCCGGGTTCATGCCGCTGGCTTTACCCTTGGGCACTTTCAAGGCGTTTTGCAGGCCTTCGAGCAGGATCTTGCCGACGGTCAGCCCGCGGTAGTGCGCATCGACACCCTCGATCACATACCAAGGCGCATAGTCACGACTGGTGCGGCGCAGGATCCGCTCACCAAAATGCACAAACTTGTCGTAGGTCTTGGACTGCTGCCAGTCCAGCGGGCTGATGCGCCAGCTGTGCAGTGGGTCGTCCTGCAAGGCCTTGAGCCGGGATTTCATTTGCTTCTTGGAGAGGTGAAACCAGAACTTGAAGATCAGCGCGCCTTCGTCACACAGCATCTTTTCCAGGCGCTCGGCACCGGCGATGGCCTGGTCGAGCCGCGCATCCTTGATCTCGCCATGGACGCGACTCTGCAGCATCTGGCTGTACCAGTTACCAAAAAAGACCCCCATGCGACCTTTCGCCGGCAGCTGGCGCCAGTAGCGCCAGGCCGGCGGGCGGGCCAGTTCTTCGTCGGTCTGCTGGTCGAAGGTGCGCACCTCGATCAGGCGCGGGTCCATCCATTCATTCAGCAATTTGACGGTTTCACCCTTGCCCGCACCTTCGATGCCATTGATCAGGATGATCACCGGGAAGCGCTTCTGCTGTTGCAGTTCGTACTGCACTTCCAGCAAGGCTTCACGCAGGGCCGGCACTTCGGCGTCGTAGGTGTCTTTGTCGATGGCGTGACCGATTTCGGCAGATTCGAACATGGGCGGCTCCGTTCCAGAAGTGATCAAGACTAGCGGATTGGGCAACAACACGTGGCAGGAAATTCCACAGCGGCTTGCCATGGATCAATGACAACCCTGTTGATCAGCTAGAATGGCCGCCTTGCCTTTGCCGAGCCGCTCATGAACCCCGTATCCCACGCCCAGCTTGACTGGGATGACCAAGGTCGCCCGCACTCGCGGGTCTTCGATGACGTGTACTTCTCCGACAAGTCGGGCCTTGAAGAAACCCGCTACGTATTCCTCGAACAGAACCGTCTGCAGGAACGTTTTGCGGCGCTGCCGGTGGGTGGGCGCTTGGTGATCGGTGAGACCGGCTTCGGCACCGGCCTGAATTTCCTGTGCGCCTGGCAGTTGTTCGAACAACACGCGGTGGCGGGCGCACGCCTGCATTTTGTCAGCGTGGAAAAGTACCCGCTGAGCCACGCCGACCTGCAGCGCGCCCTCGCCCTCTGGCCGGAACTGGCGCCTTTCGCCGAGCAACTGCTGGCGCAATACATCGCGATTCACCAAGGCTTCCAGCGGCTGGTACTGGATAACGGTCGAGTCACCCTGACGTTGCTGATCGGCGACGCCCTGGAGCAATTGCCGCAGCTGGACGCGCAGGTCGACGCCTGGTTCCTCGACGGTTTCGCCCCGGCCAAGAACCCCGACATGTGGACTGCCGAGCTGTTCGCCGAACTGGCGCGGCTGGCGGCGCCGGGCTCGACCATCAGCACCTTTACCAGCACCGGCTGGGTACGGCGGTTGATCAACGCCGCCGGGTTCAAGATGAAGCGCACCCCCGGCATCGGCCACAAGTGGGAAATCCTGCGGGGTGAGTTTCTCGGCTGGCCCGCTGAAACGCCTGCGCCTGCCGCGGCAAAACCCTGGTTTGCGCGCCCACCTGCGGTTTCCGGTGAACGCCATGCACTGGTCATCGGTGGTGGCCTGGCCGGTTGCGCCACGGCGGCCAGCCTGGCGGCACGCGGCTGGCGCGTCAGTTTGCTGGAACGCCACGCGGCGCTCGCACAGGAAGCTTCCGGCAACCCGCAAGGGGTGTTGTACCTCAAGCTTTCCGCCCATGGCACGGCACTTTCGCAGTTGATTCTCAGCGGTTTCGGCCACACGCGGCGCCTGCTGGAACACCTGCAACGTGGCGTGGACTGGGATGGCTGCGGCGTGCTGCAACTGGCCTTCAACGCCAAGGAAGCCGAGCGCCAGGCACAACTGGCCGGCGCTTTTGCCCCGGACCTGTTGCACCTGCTGGATAAAGAGCAGGCACAGGTGCGCGCCGGGATAACGCTGGAGCACGGCGGCTTGTTCTTCCCCGAGGGCGGCTGGGTTCACCCGCCGGCGCTGTGCGAATGGCAAGCCAGGCAACCGCTGATCGAAGTGCTCCAGCACCACGACGCCCTTGAGCTCAAGCAGGTCGACGGTCAGTGGCAGGCGTTGCAGGGCGATACGGTTCTGGCTCAAGCCAGTGTGGTCGTGCTGGCCGGCGCCGCCGAGATCAAGCGGTTTTCCTTCAGCGCTGACTTGCCCCTCAAGCGCATCCGCGGGCAAATCACTCGCCTGCCGCAAACGGCGCAAAGCCAGGCGTTGGCCACGGTGGTGTGCGCCGAGGGCTACGTCGCCCCGCCACGCCTGGGCGAGCACACCCTCGGTGCCAGTTTCGACTTCAAGAGCGATGACCTTACGCCCACGGTGGCCGAGCACGCGGGCAATCTGGAGATGCTGCGGGAAATCTCCCTCGATTTGCTGCAACGCCTGGGCGCCGACAGCCTGGCACCCGAACAGCTTGAAGGCCGCGCCGCCTTCCGTTGCACCAGCCCGGACTACCTGCCGATCGTCGGGCCGCTGGCGCAGCGAGAGGCGTTTGATCACACCTACGCCGCCCTCGGCAAAGACGCCCGGCAGGTCCCTGATGCGCCGTGCCCGTGGTTGCACGGCGTGTATATCAACAGTGGCCATGGCTCACGGGGGCTGGTCACCGCGCCACTCTGCGCAGAGCTGCTGGCCGCCTGGCTCGACAATGAGCCCCTGCCGCTGCCGCGCAATGTCAGCGAAGCCTGTCACCCCAATCGGTTCGCGCTGCGTGCCCTGATCCGCGGTAACCCAGGCAAATCCTGAGGGCCATGGCGGGCTCGCAACCCGTCAAGGCTCTTTGCCTTATAACGTATTGTTCTAAAACTCCCACAATTTACCCGGGTCAGTCTCTGGGTACCCGCTGTTTTGGCGGGCTGCATTTCTATCCCTCCCCAACGGAAAAACCGGTAAGGAATTTATGTGCGGATTAGCTGGAGAGTTACGTTTCGATCACCAACCTGCCGACCTGGCAGCGGTGGAACGAATCACCCATCACTTGGCGCCACGCGGTCCTGACGCGTGGGGCTTTCATGCCCAGGGGCCGATTGCCCTGGGTCATCGACGCTTGAAAATCATGGACCTGTCGGACGGCTCTGCCCAACCGATGGTCGACGCCCAACTGGGCCTGTCCCTGGCGTTCAACGGCGCGATCTATAACTTCCCGGAATTGCGTGAAGAGCTGGAAGCCCTGGGCTACGCCTTCTATTCCGGTGGCGACACCGAAGTGCTGCTCAAGGGCTACCACGCCTGGGGCGAAGCCTTGCTGCCAAAGCTCAACGGGATGTTCGCCTTCGCCATCTGGGAGCGCGATGCTAAGCGCCTGTTTATCGCCCGTGACCGCCTCGGCGTGAAGCCGCTGTACCTGTCGCGCACCGGCCAGCGCCTGCGTTTTGCTTCGGCATTGCCGGCGCTGCTCAAGGGTGGCGATATCAACCCGATCCTCGATCCGGTGGCCCTCAATCACTACCTGAATTTCCACGCCGTGGTGCCGGCGCCGCGCACCTTGCTGGCGGGCATTGAAAAACTGCCGCCCGCGTCGTGGATGCGCATCGACGCCGACGGCAAGACTGAACAGAAAACCTGGTGGACCCTGCCCTACGGCCCCCACGCCGACGAAGCCAACCTGACCCTGGAAGACTGGACCGACCGCGTGCTCGACAGCACCCGCGAAGCCGTGGCGATTCGTCAGCGGGCGGCGGTGGATGTGGGCGTGCTGCTTTCCGGCGGTGTCGATTCCAGCATGTTGGTGGGCCTGTTGCGGGAAGTCGGCGTGCAGGACCTGTCGACCTTCTCCATCGGTTTTGAAGACGCTGGCGGCGAGCGCGGCGACGAATTCCAGTATTCGGACTTGATCGCCAAGCATTACGGCACCCGTCACCACCAACTGCGTATCGCCGAAAGCGAAATCATCGAGCAATTGCCGGCGGCGTTCCGTGCCATGAGCGAGCCGATGGTCAGCCATGACTGCATTGCCTTCTACCTGCTGTCCCGGGAAGTGGCCAAGCATTGCAAGGTGGTGCAAAGCGGCCAGGGCGCCGATGAACTGTTCGCCGGTTACCACTGGTACCCGCAGGTGGATGGCGCAAGCGACCCGTACGCGGCCTACCGCGACGCATTTTTCGACCGCAGCTACGACGACTATGCCGCTACCGTCGCGCCGAAATGGTTGACCGCGAATGACGCCGCCGGTGACTTCGTGCGCGAGCATTTCGCCCAGCCCGGCGCCGATGCGGCGGTGGACAAAGCCCTGCGCCTGGACAGCACCGTGATGCTGGTGGATGACCCGGTCAAGCGCGTCGACAACATGACCATGGCCTGGGGCCTGGAAGCGCGCACGCCGTTTCTCGACTATCGCCTGGTAGAACTGTCGGCCCGCGTGCCGGGCAAATTCAAATTGCCGGACGGCGGCAAGCAAGTGCTCAAGGAAGCGGCGCGCCGGGTGATCCCGAGCGAGGTCATCGACCGCAAGAAAGGCTACTTCCCGGTGCCCGGCCTCAAGCATTTGCAGGGTGACACCTTGAACTGGGTGCGTGAGCTGCTGCTGGACCCAAGCCAGGACCGCGGCCTGTTCAACCCGGCCATGCTCGACCGCCTGCTCACCGATCCCCAAGGCCAACTGACCCCGTTGCGCGGCTCCAAGCTGTGGCAACTGGCGGCGCTGAACCTGTGGCTCAGCGAACAAGGAATCTGATTCATGAAACCTCATGCCACGGCTTACAGCCAACGCTTGCTGCGAGGCCAGGCGCCCTCCTACGAGCGCCTGCAAGCCCGCTTCGCCGAAGACGGCAGCGAACTGGACCCCACGCCGATTGCCGTGCATTGCGGTTGGGGCCGGCTGTTGATCGGCCACACCTTCCCGGACCCGGCGAGCCTGGCCCTGGAGTTGCTCAACGAGCAGCCCGGCGAGCGGGATATCGCGCTGTATGTGGCGGCGCCGCAGCAGATCCTCGGGATTGATCCCCAGCAGTTGTTTCTCGACCCGTCCGATACCCTGCGCCTGTGGTTCACCGACTATCGCCCGGCAACCCGGGTGTTTCGCGGGTTCCGGATTCGCCGGGTACAAACCGAGGCGGACTGGCAAGCGGTGAACCAGCTGTACCAGGGGCGCGGCATGTTGCCGGTGGACCCGGCACTGCTGACGCCACGTCATCAAGGCGGCCCGGTGTATTGGCTGGCCGAGGATGAAGACAGCGGCGCGGTGATCGGCAGCGTGATGGGCCTGAACCACCAGAAGGCCTTTCACGATCCGGAGAACGGCTGCAGCCTCTGGTGCCTGGCGGTCGACCCGCAATGTACCCGCCCCGGGGTGGGTGAAGTGCTGGTACGCCACTTGATCGAACACTTCATGAGCCGCGGCCTGAGCTACCTCGACCTGTCGGTGCTGCACGACAACCGCCAGGCAAAAAGTCTCTACGCCAAGCTTGGCTTTCGCGCGCTGACCACCTTCGCCATCAAGCGCAAGAACGGGATCAACCAGCCGCTGTTCCTCGGCCCTGGCCCGCAGGCGGAGTTCAATCCCTATGCGCGGATCATTGTCGAGGAAGCCCATCGGCGCGGGATCGACGTGCAAGTGGACGATGCCGATGCCGGCTTGTTCACCCTGAGCCACGGTGGCCGCCGGGTGCGCTGCCGCGAATCCCTCAGCGACCTGACCAGCGCCATCAGCATGACTTTGTGCCAGGACAAGAGCCTGACCCACAAGGTGTTCAAGGCCGCAGGCCTGAACCTTCCGGCCCAGCAATTGGCCGGCAGTGCCGATGACAACCTGGAGTTTCTCGACGAGCACCAGCGTATTGTGGTCAAGCCGCTGGATGGCGAACAAGGCCAGGGTGTGGCGGTGGATTTGCAGACCATTGAAGACGTGCAAAAAGCCATTGAGGCGGCCCGCCAATTCGACACCCGTGTACTGCTGGAAAGCTTCCACGAAGGCCTCGACCTGCGCATTCTGGTGATCGGCTTTGAAGTGGTCGCCGCCGCCATTCGCCGCCCGGCGGAAGTCACCGGCGATGGCCAGCATTCCATTGGCGCGTTGATCGAAGCCCAGAGCCGCCGACGCCAGGCCGCCACCGATGGCGAAAGCAAAATCCCCCAGGACGCTGAAACCCAGCGCACCCTGAAGGCCGCCGGCTACGACTACAACAGCATCCTGCCCCGTGGCGAACGCCTGGCGGTGCGGCGTACCGCCAACCTGCACACCGGCGGTTGCCTGGAAGACGTCACCGCCATCCTCCACCCGACCCTGGTGGACGCCGCCGTGCGCGCCGCCCGTGCCCTCGACATTCCCATGGTGGGCCTGGACCTGATGGTGCCGGCCGCCGACCAACCGGACTACGTGTTTATCGAAGCCAACGAACGGGCCGGGCTGGCCAACCATGAACCGCAGCCGACGGCTGAAAAGTTCGTGGACCTGTTGTTCCCGCATAGCCAACCGACGGCTTGAGAAAGGTGTTGCCTTGACTGGCGCTTTCGCGAGCAAGCCCGCTCCCACAGGGGAATGCATTCCAAATGTGGGAGCGGGCTTGCTCGCGAAGACGCCGGTACAGCCAACACAATCTCTGAGGCGCCCCTTTCATCGAAACCATCGATGCCCTAAACTCATCAGGAGTTTCCATGACCCGAACCATCCCCGAACCGGATCTCGCTTACCTGCAAAAAGTGCTGCTGGAAATGCTCGCCATTCCCAGCCCCACCGGGTTTACCGACACCATCGTGCGCTACGTCGCCGAGCGCCTTGAAGAACTGGGCATTCCCTTTGAAATGACCCGGCGCGGCACCATCCGCGCCACCCTCAAGGGCCAGAAAAACAGCCCCGACCGCGCCGTTTCCGCGCACCTGGACACCATCGGCGCCGCCGTGCGGGCGATCAAGGACAATGGCCGCCTGACCCTCGCGCCGGTCGGCTGCTGGTCCAGCCGTTTTGCCGAAGGCAGCCGCGTCAGCCTGTTCACCGATAACGGCGTGATCCGTGGCAGCGTGTTGCCGTTGATGGCCTCCGGTCACGCGTTCAATACGGCCGTGGATGAAATGCCCATCAGTTGGGACCACATCGAACTGCGCCTGGATGCCTACTGCGCCACCCGCGCCGACTGTGACTCCCTGGGTATCAGCGTCGGCGATTTCGTCGCCTTCGACCCGCTGCCGGAGTTCACCGAGAGCGGCCACATCAGCGCCCGTCACCTGGACGATAAAGCCGGGGTTGCCGCGCTGCTGGCGGCGCTCAAGGCGATTGTCGACAGCGGCCAGCCGCTGCTGATCGACTGCCATCCGCTGTTCACCATCACCGAAGAAACCGGCAGTGGTGCGGCGGCGGCATTGCCGTGGGATGTGAGTGAGTTCGTCGGGATCGATATCGCTCCGGTAGCCCACGAGCAGCACTCCAGCGAGCACGCGGTGAGTGTGGCGATGCAGGATTCCGGCGGGCCGTATGACTATCACCTGTCCCGCCACCTGCTGCGCCTGGCGGCGGAGAATGAGTTGCCGGTGCGCCGCGACCTGTTTCGCTACTACTTCAGCGACGCGCATTCGGCGGTGACCGCCGGCCACGACATTCGCACCGCGCTGCTGGCATTCGGTTGCGATGCCACCCATGGTTATGAGCGCACGCACATCGACAGCCTCGCCGCGCTGAGTCGCCTGCTGGGCGCGTACATCCTCAGCCCGCCGGTGTTCGCCAGCGATGCACAGCCGGCCAAGGGCTCCCTCGACCGGTTCAGTCACCAGATCGAACACGACACACAAATGGAGAGTGATACCCGCGTGCCGTCGGTGGACAGCCTGGTGGGCCAAAAAACCTGAGACTGGCAACTCGGATCCCGGCGCAGTAGCATCGCCGGGATTCCCTAGCCGAGGCTTGTATGCTGATTCCCTACGATGCACTTGAAGTCGACACCCTGACACGCCTCATCGAAGACTTCGTGACCCGCGACGGCACCGACAATGGTGACGACACACCTCTGGAAACCCGGGTGCTGCGGGTACGCCAGGCGCTGACCAAGGGCCAGGCGCTGATTGTTTTCGACCCCGAGAGCGAGCAGTGCCAGTTGATGCTCAAGCACGATGTGCCCAAGCACCTGTTCGACTGAGACTCAAGGATTGGGCACAGGCACTGGATGGGTGTTGGCCTGCTGCCCGTGGCGACTGAGGATCTTCTGATAGACCTCCGCCCGGTGCACATTGACCCCCACCGGCGCTTCCACACCCAGCTTCACTTGGGTGCCGTTCACTTCCAGAATGCGCAAGGTGATCTGGTCACCCACCGAAATTATTTCACCTACCGCGCGGCTTAATACCAGCATGGGGTTCGTCCTTTTTAAGTTACCGAACCCCGACCATGCGCTCCCTGCGTGGCACCATCAATGGCCTTCAGGTTAAACAGGCATACCTTACACATCAGGGTAAATTACCCTACAGACAGGCAGTGAATAATCTCGAATTACACCCAAGAACCAAACGATATGTTCAAATTTGCAGGCACTCTCTGTGGCTAGAGAGCTTGTTGTGGCGAGGGAGCTTGCTCCCTCGCCACAGCAAGCTCCCTCGCCACATCAGGTGCTCACCTGAAATTCAACCTTTTACCGCCTGCGACTGGGCTTTCGCCCGCATCTTGTCCGCCATCACGGTCATCTCGTCATACAGCAGTTGCGGGTTCTTCTGTTTCAGTGCCCAGGCCATGCGCCCCTGCTCGTGGGGCAGGATCATGAATTGCCCTTCAGCCACCTGCTGGTAGATGTAGTCGGCGATCTGTGCGGCGGTAATCGGCGAGCTTTCCAGCAGCTTGCCCACCTGGGCCTTCATCGCGGGCGTCGGCCCGCGGAACGAGTCCAGCAGGTTGGTCTGGAAGAAGGATGGGCACACCACATGCACGCCGACTTCCTGTTGCTTGAGTTCCACCAGCAGGCTCTCCGAGAGCGCCACCACGCCGGCCTTGGCCACGTTGTAGTTGCTCATGGCCGGGCCCTGCATCAGGGCGGCCATGGACGCGATGTTGATGATGCGGCCCTTGCTCTTTTCCAGCAGCGGCAGGAAGGCCTTGCAGCCCTTGACCACGCCCATCAGGTTGATCGCGATCTGCCAGTCCCAGTCTTCCAGGGACAGTTCACTGAAGAACCCGCCCGATGCGACACCGGCGTTGTTGACGATCACGTCGATGCCACCGAGCTTTACCTCACAGGCCTGTGCGAACGCGGTGAGCTGGCTGTAGTCGCGCACGTCGCAGCGCTGGGTGAAACCGTCACCGCCGGCCTGGCGTACAAGCTTGAGGGTTTCTTGCAGGCCCGCTTCGCTGACGTCCGACAAGGCCAGTTGCCAACCCTCGCGGGCCCAGCGCAGAGCGATTTCGCGACCCAGGCCAGAACCGGCGCCGGTGATCATCATGCGATTTTGCATAGGAAAGTAGCCTTGTGGTTCACGGAAGAAGTGAGCCGCAGTGTAGCGAAGGTTTTTCCCGCACCCACGCACCATCAGACTGCTGAATGCCCCAGGCAAACCGTGGGCCGGGTCGGATAGCGGGAAACCCGCCAAGTTCAATTTATTTGAACTAAGGTTGGCTATTTGCAACGCGTTTAAAGGAAATAAGCAAGTTAGCGAAAAGCTTTAAAAAAACACGGAATTTTCTGCCAAACACATTGGTCGGAGTTATTAAGGCGTCCGTATCAGTTGTCGGGCCTATCCGTTAAATAACAGGTCTTTTCAGAAGACAATAAGGAAAACAAAACATGAGCCTCATTCTTATCATTATTCTGATCCTCCTGCTGGTCGGCGGTCTTCCAGTGTTCCCTCACTCACGCAATTGGGGTTACGGGCCATCGGGTATTCTCGGTACTGTGTTGGTAGTGCTGCTGATTCTGTTGTTGCTCGGCAAGATATAACGCGTTCCAGCGTGCAAAAAAAAGAGGCCTTGAAAGGCCTCTTTTTTTATGCGCGGGTGTTTAGTCCGGCTTGCCGTCCACTACACCGGCAGTGTTGTCCAGCAGGCTCTTGGTAGCGGTCTGCAGGAACGATTCGAGCTTCTGCTTCAACGCAGCCTCGTCCGGCGACTCTGGAATCACTTTCCCGGTCGGGTTGGCGCCCAGTTCGTATTCCCACAACTTCGGCGGCATTTCCTTGGGCAGTACCAGCACGCGGTCACCGGTGAGCAAGGCGACGGTCTGATCGCTGCCCGACGGCTTGATCACGCCAAAGCCCTTGTCACCTTCCGGCAGGTTGAGCAGGTCGCGACCCCAGCACTGGTGCAGGGTGTCACCGCCGAGACGGCCCATGATGGTCGGCACGATGTCGATCTGGGTGCCCACGGTGTGGTCACGCTCGCCGAACTTCTCCTGCATGCCCGGTGCGATCATCAGCATCGGCACGTTGAAGCGGCCCAGGTCCATCTCGGTGATCTGCTGCTCGTTGCCGAAGCCGTGGTCGCCCACGATCACGAACAGGGTTTCCTTGAAGTACGGCTCCTTGCGGGCCTTTTCAAAGAACTGGCCCAAGGCCCAGTCGGAGTAACGCATGGCCGTCAAATGCTCGTTGAGGCTGCCACGGTCGGTGACCTTCTCGACCGGCAATGGCGTCGGCAACGCGTACGGCGTGTGGTTGGACAGGGTTTGCAGCAGCGCATAGAACGGCTTGCCGCCTTCACGTGCCTTCAACTCTTCCAGGCCACGGCTGAACATGTCCTGGTCGGACACGCCCCAGGTTGGATCCGAGAACACTGGGTTGACGAAGTCATTACGACCGATGAAGTTGGTCATGCCCTGGTTGCTGAAGAAGCCCGACTGGTTGTCCCAGGCGAAATCGCCGTTGTAGACGTACACGTCGTCAAACTTGCGGGCGCTGAGCAACTGCGGCAGGCCCGACAGCTTGTGGCTGCCTTCCGGGGTCTGCATCAGGTATTCGAAACCCGGCAGGTTCGGGAAGCAGGCCATGGTGGCGAACATACCCTGGTGGGTGTGGGTGCCGTTGGAGAAGAAGCGGTCGAACAGCAGGCCTTCCTTGGACAGTTTGTCGAAGTACGGCGTGATGTTGCCCGGGCGGCCCAGGGCGCCCACCGAGTGACCGGCGAAGCTTTCCATCAGGATAACCACGACGTTCTTGATCGGCAGGGTCTTCTCGGCCGGCGGCGTGAAGTCACGGCGTACCGCGGCGGTGTCGGTGTCGACCAGTTTCTCGGTCGGCAATACCAGCATGTCGCGCACGGTCTGGGTGGCCAGCGGCTGCTCCAGGGTGGCTTTCCAGATGTTCGAACGCTCCTCGGAGAAGCGCGATTTCGCCGCCGCAATCAGCGACAAGGTACCGTTGAGGCCCAACTGGTTGGCGAAGTTCGAGTCGGTGGTGTACACGTCGCCCCAACGCAGTGGCGGGCCCTGGCGCAGGGTGCCACGGATGGCGACCACGGCGACCAGCAGGCAGACCACGAACACCGCGATGCGCGTGTACCACGGCGCTACCTGGCGAGTGCCGATGCTGCCACCGCTGAACGGGCCGCGTGGGCGCGTTGCACGGTCGGCGCCTTTGAAGGCGATGCTCAGGATCAGCGTACCCACGGCCCAGGCCAGCAGGTAGCGCACCACCGGGAAACCGTACCAGAGCATGCTCATCACGGTTTTCGGGTCTTCCTTCACGTACTGGAAGACCAGACCGTTGAGGCGCTGGTGGAACTCGCGGTAGAAGTCCATTTCCATCAGGCCCAGGAACAGCGCGATGCTGGACGCGACCGTCAGCCACAAGCGGAAGAACCCGCGCGCCGCCATGGCCCGTACGCTGAACAACGCCAGCAGCAACGGCACCAGCACGTACATCACCAGGCGGATATCCAGGCGCAGGCCGTTGGCGAACGCTTCAAGGAAAGTCGAGGCCGGTGTGTCGAGGATCATCTCGCGGTTGTAGACCAGCAGCGCCAGGCGCAGCAGGGAGAACATCACCATCATGATCAAGGCACAAAGCAGCGTGTACGCCAGATGGGATTTGACGGTCGGTTGCAGCAAGCGATTAGAAGCTCGCTGCTGATTCAGGGCGTCCGGGTTTGCCATGTCGTTTTAGGACCCATTGGAAGTTTAAGTTGCGAATGAATACAGCGGCGCCCCGCCCTCGCCCAGTCAGGCTGGGGTAGACGGTGAACGCAATGGCGCAAATGGTGCCCGATCAACGCCGGCAACGCCATTGATTACTCAATCCGGCCAGTGTTTGAGACTCGTCTTAGAGCATCCGGCAGGAAAAATAGCCGGCGAATTGTCTTGGATGGAATGTGAAAATTCTGTGCAGCGAATATCTCGAAACACAATAACGGGCGTACGGAAACAGATGTGGGAGCGGGCTTGCTCGCGAATACGGTAAATCAGTCGATACATCAGGTGACTGTTACACCGTATTCGCGAGCAAGCCCGCTCCCACACTTACTGTGCCCGCTCTGGATAGCGTTGTTTGGATCAGATCCGCACGTTACCGCGCGGCCCGGCGATCGCCCAGATGATCAAGCCCAGTACCGGCAGCAGCAGGATCAACAGGATCCACAACACTTTGGCGCCGGTACTCGCGCCGCTTTTGAACACGTTGATGATCGCCCAGATATCCAGCGCGAGGATGATCAACCCGATCAGACCATTAAAAGTGGAACCCATGGTGTCGCTCCTAAGTGAGGGCTTGCCTGCTTAGGATAGTCAGCCGTGGCCGGGGGTTCCGTTTTATTTCAGACGTGTACCGCAACCCGCAGGGCTTCCAGCGATGGTTCGCCCTTTATGCCGGTTTCGGCACACAACTCCAGCACCCGTGGCACGTCGTTGCCGTAGACCAGCACAGCCTGGATCTCGTCGTCCAGCAATTGGCTGAAGTTCATCAGCACGTAGCCGCCGTTCTCCGGGTTGAGGGCGCTCATCTGGATCTGGATGCGGTTCAGCGCGGTCAGGGCTTCGGTCTTGGCCAGTTGCTTGGGCTTGAGGTTGAACGCCACGCCGGGGCCAAAGGAGGCGACGATCTGGGCGAACAGGTCCTGGTAAGTGTCGGCCTGGAACAGCACGGTGTCAGGCAGGCTGCCGACGACGATCCACTCACCCAGGGGAATCGGGAAAGTGTCGTCGTAGTTGATGTCGGGGTTGGCGGCCAGGAAAGCGTCGGGATCGGCGTAGGCCTGGGCCGCTTCGTCAGCCACCTTGGCGATCTCGGGTTCGCTCATGCAGCCGGAGCTGATTTTGCTGATGAGTTCGACGAGTGCGGTTTTCATGGGGTGGTCCTGTGGCGGGGCTGATTTTGAGGGCGCAAAGCCTACACCAGTTTTTCCAACTGCGCCGCCGTATCCACCGCCCCCATGGTCTGCGCGGCTGCCAGCGCGGTCACGCCCTGGGCATCGGTGGCCTTGGGATTGGCGCCCTGGCTGATCAGGTAGTCCACCATTTCGGTACGGTTGAACATCGCCGCCATCATCAAGGCGGTGCGACCATCAGAGGATGCGCCTTCGACCAACGCTCCGCCTTCGATCAATGCCTTGACCACCGGCAGGTTGCCCTTGAACGCCGCGCCGGCAATCGGCAGCTGGTTCTTGTCGTTGGCAATCTGGGGGTCGGCCTTGAATTCCAGCAGCACTTTCACCGCGTCCACATGGCCATGGTAGGCCGACAGCATCAACAGCGTATCGCCATTGTGGTTGCGCAGGTTCGGCGGCAAGCCCTTGGCCAGCAACGCCGCCAGCATCGCGGCATCGCCCTTGCGCGCCACGTCGAACACCTGCTCGGCAAATTCGGCGGCTTCGTCTTCGGTCATTTGTTTGGCTTGGTCTGACATGTGGGGCTCCTTGTCTGGTGTTTCATAAGGCGCCCAGTCTCGCGATGGAGTTCCCCACTGTCATGCCTTTTTTCCCAAAAGCGGCGATAGGCAGAATCAATAACGGAACTTGCCCGCCTGAATATCCGCCAACAGTTGCCCGGTGACCGGCACATAACTGTCCGACCCAGGCAGCCAGGCAAAGATCGGATCATCACCGGCCTTGCCCGGGTCGAACGCTTCCTCCTTGAGTTTCACCTTCTGGTATTTAAAGGTACCCGTGGTTTCCATCTTCACCTTGATCCGCAGGAACAACGGCACCGCATACGCGGGCAATTGCCCGTGGGCAAAGGTCAGCAACTCGCGCATGTCCAGGGAAGCCAGGGATTCGGCAGGCGTAATGGCCGCCATGCCCGCGCGGCCGTTGGTGTTTTCAATCTCCACGCCGTAGGCCACCACTTCGGAAATCTGCGGGTGCTGCAGGAAGATGTTCTCGACTTCGGTGGTGGAGACGTTTTCACCTTTCCAGCGGTAGGTGTCCCCCAGCCGGTCAACGAATTGGGCGTGGCCGAAGCCGATATTGCGCAACAGGTCGCCGGTGTTGAAATAACGGTCGCCCTTCTCGAACACGTCGCTGAGCACCACCTTGCGGTTCTTCTCGGGGTCGGTGTAGCCGTCGAACGGTGCCTTGTCATCGATCCTGGCCAGCAGCAGCCCCTGGCCCCCCTTGGGCACTTCGCGCATGAAACCGTCGGCGCCGCGAATCGGCTCACAGCTGTCATGGGCGTAGTCCACCAGTGCCCAGTGCATCAGGGAAAAGCCAATGGTGTTGTCGAAGTTCAGCACATTGGTGAAGCCGATGTTGCCGTCACTGGCGGCGTACAGCTCGCAGATATGATCGACGCCAAAGCGCTGCTTGAACTCAGCCCAAACCCCTGGGCGCAGGCCGTTGCCGATCATCTTCGTCACCCGGTTGTCCAGGTCGCGCCCATGGGCAGGCTGGTCGATCAGGTAGCGGCACAGCTCGCCGACATAACCCAGGGTGGTCGCATTGAATTTGCGCACATCGTCCCAGAACTGGCTGGCGCTGAACTTGCGGCGAATCGCGAACCCCGACGCCCCGGCAATCGCCGAACCCCAGCACACGCACAGGCCAGTGGCGTGATACAGCGGCAAGGTGCAATAGACGACATCCTCGGGCCCCATATCCAGGGCGATGGTGCCGAAACTGGCCGAGGACTTCATCCAGCGGCCATGCTTGAAAATGCCGGCCTTGGGCAAGCCGGTGGTGCCGGAGGTGTAGATATAGAAGCAAGGGTCGTTGAAAAAAATCTGCTGGGTGCTGGCGGGGTTTTCCACCGGGCAGTCGGCGCTGGCAGCCATCAGGTCGACGTAATCCGGCGGCACATGGCTGTGCTGCTGATCGGCAATAAACCAGGTTTTATCCGCCTCGATGGCCACCTGGCTGCGCACGGCCTCGTAGGCCCCTACCAACTCGGCTCCCACCACGATGGCCGCCGGTGCCACCAGGTTGAGGCTATGTACCAGCGCCGACTGGGTTTGCGAGGTATTGAGCATCGCGCAAATGCCGCCCACCTTGGCCACGGCCAGTACGCTGAGCAACAACTCGGGGCGGTTCTCGATAAACAACGCCACCACGTCGCCCTTGCCGATCCCCTGCTGCTGCAGGTAGTGAGCCATGCGGTTGGCCTGCTGGTTGGCCTGGCGGTAGCTCAGCACCGTGTCGCCATACAGCAGCGCGGCGCCGTCGGGGTTGCGTTGGGTGGCTTGTTCAAAGGTCCAGCCCAGGCCGCACGGCTGGTCGGGATCGGTGATGTTGGCAACGCGGATTCCGCGCACCAGGCGCGGCAGTGCACGGACAATGGTGGGCACCTTACGCAGCATCATGCCCCAGGTGATCATGTCACTTGGCGGGTGGTTCATGGCGGGAACGTCCTTTTTCTTATTGTTCGTATGACCCTCAAGGCACCCATCGCACTGTAAGACCCGCGCCGAATGCCTTGCAGGAAAATACGCCAGCCGTTCTTCGGCTGTACACGCAGGATTTGAAAAGTTTTGTATCCCGAAAGGAAAAGGAATTTAGCGCACCGCCAGGTGGTCACTATGGAAGACCTGCCTTGCGTGCCAGCTGTGAAACACTTGGCAAAACCCCGCAAAATGCAGGATGCACGATGGCCATTCATGCAAATTGCACGAAACTGGAAATCTTAAAATTTTATAACTGATTGATTTATAACGATTTTTTAAGATAGTCAGTACTGGCACAATCACTGCACCTATCACTCCACGCTGCAAAACATGAGCTAACGGAGCTGATAGACATGAGCCTGATCCAAGATAAATTTTCTTCTGTGTTCTCCAATTTCGACGTCACCACCCAGGCGCGTCCTGATGGCGGCATCCTGCTGACCTTGCGTAACAGCGAAGGCAAGCAGATCAAACGTTCGATCTCTTATCAGCAACTGCACACGGCCGACCAACTGACGTGGGTCATCAGCGCCATTCGCCGCGACCTGGCTGAACAAGCCAGCGACCTGCCACAGATTTCGATGCTGCAAAGCCAGAACCGCTTTGCCCTGCCGACCTACCATTCGGCTTGACCGTCATGCAGGACCCGAACAGGTCGTGGTGCCGTTGCGCACCACGGCCTTTTTTTATTTGCACAATCCCTGTTTCACCGCCTCGTTCACGGCCTGGACCCGGTTAGTCACCTGCAACTTGCCGTAGATGTTGCGCAGGTGAAACTTCACCGTGGCCTGGGAGATGGAGCGAATCCTGCTGATTTCCCACACCGTCTTGCCCTCGACCGCCCAATGCAGGATTTCCCGTTCCTTTGGGGTCAGGGGTTTACCCGACAACATCGCACGCGCCTTGCGGTTGGCAACCGGCGCGCTGTCCGTTTGCGTGGACGGTTGTTCCTGTGGCTCCGAACCGCTCATGCAGGCCCCTCTCTTCATATAGGTCTTGTAACGCCCGAAGTCGGATTACTCCTATTGACAGGCGAATAAATATTGAGACCAGAGAGAGTTACACAAAGAGTGGAAGTAACAAGTAAGGTCAACGATAAACAGCTGTTACCCACAAACTTTCAAGTTTATTCCTACAGCGATTTCCAACCTGAAGGAATTGAAGTTAAAAAAATGCCCCCTGTTCAGGAGGCATTGCCGGACGAACTTAGTCATCAAGCCGAGGAAAACCCTCGGCGATCGCGTCGCCCGTCAGCATGACCGCCAGCCCTTCAGGGTCACTGAACAGGCGGATCGCCACAAAGTGCGGGTTCTCCCCCATATCAAACCAGTGCGGGATGCCGCTCGGCACCAAGATCAGGTCGTTTTTCTCGCAGAACACCGCGTACACATAATCTTCGATGTGCAAGGTAAACAGCCCACGACCCGCTACGAAAAAACGCACGTGGTCTTGGGCCATGCGGTGTTCGTCGAGTCGCTCGGCGCGCAATTGGGCTTTCTGCGGGTGATCGTTGCTGACGCGGAGCACATCAACGGTGGTGTAGCCGCGCTCGGTCATCAGCTTGTCGATGGGCGCCTGGTAGGCGGCGATAATCTCAACCTCGCTGACCCCGGGCTCAAGTCGGGTAGTCGCCTGCCAGCGATCGAACCCCACACCCAGCTCGGCCAGGGTCGAGGCGATATCGTCCTGGTGAGTCAGGACCTTGTTCGGGGTGTCGGGGGTGCAGACGTGGTAAACCGCGAGATAGCTCATCAAACTCTTCCTCTGTCACGGGAGCCGCTCATGGCCGCTCCTCTTGCAATCGAATGCCAATGATTAGGGCGGCGGCCAGGGCCGCGACGCTGGCAATGCTGAAGGTCAGGGTCGGCCCCAGCAGGTTCCAGCTGTAACCTGAATAGAGTGCGCCCAGCGCACCGCCGGTACCGGCCAGTGCCGCATACAGTGCCTGGCCCTGCCCTTGCTGGCGAGCACCAAAGCTGCGTTGCACGAACTGGATGGCCGCCGCGTGGAAGCTGCCGAAGGTCGCCGCGTGCATCACCTGCGCCAGCAACAGCACCCAGAAGAATTCGGCAAAGGAGCCCAGCAGCAACCAGCGCAGTGCGGCCAGCAGGAAACTCGCCATCAACACCCGGCGTACCGAAAAGCGCGTGAGAATCCGGCTCATGGCCAGGAACATCAAGACTTCCGCCACCACGCCCAGCGCCCACAACATGCCGATCACGCCACGGCTGTAACCGAGGTGTTCAAGGTGCAGGGTGAGGAAGGTGTAGTACGGACCATGGCTCATCTGCATCAGCGCCACACACGCATAGAACGCCAGCACGCCGGGGCTGCGCAGTTGCCGCAAAAAGCCGTCACCGGCCAGGCGATTCCCCTGGCTCAGGGGCTGCGCATTCGGCACCCAGAGGCTGGCGCCGATGATGCCGGCCATGATCACCACGACCACCACCGGGTAGATATCCAGGCTCAGCCAGTCGAACAAGCGGCCCATGATCACCACGGTGAGGATAAAACCGATGGAGCCCCACAACCGCACCTGGCTGTAGCGCGAGGTCTGGCCTTGCAGGTGCGCGAGGGTGATGACTTCAAACTGCGGCAGGACCGCGTGCCAGAAGAACGCGTGCAAGGCCATCACCAGCGCCAGCCAGGCGTAGGTCTTGCTGACAAAGATCAACGAGAAACTCACCAGGGTGCACACCGCGCCAAAGCGCACGATGGCCAGGCGCCGGCCGGTGTAGTCCCCCAGCCAGCCCCACAGGTTGGGCGCCACGCAGCGCATCAGCATGGGGATGGCCACCAGCTCGCCGATGCGCGCGCTGGAGAACCCAAGGTGATCGAAGTACAGCGCCAGGAACGGCGCCGTCGCCCCCAGCAGGGCGAAATAGAACAGGTAGAAGCTGGAGAGTCGCCAGTATGGAAGACCTTGCGTCAGCATAAGTGACTTGTGGCGAGCGAGCTTGCTCGCGCTGGGTCGCGAAGCGGCCCCCATGGAAGCGCAGCAGTTCTCCAGGTCCTACCGGGTTGCAGGCTTTGGGGCCGCTGCGCAGCCCAGCGCGAGCGAGCTCGCTCGCCACACACGATCACAGCTGGCCCAATACCGGAGTACTGACTTTTACGTCGGCGTTTTGCCCACGATGACGCAGCAGGTGGTCCATCAACACAATGGCCATCATCGCCTCGGCAATCGGCGTGGCGCGGATGCCGACGCACGGGTCGTGACGGCCCTTGGTGATCACGTCCACCGGGTTGCCGTGCACATCGATCGAGCGGCCAGGCGTGGTGATGCTGGACGTCGGCTTGAGGGCCAGGTGCGCAACGATCGGCTGGCCGGAGGAGATGCCGCCGAGAATGCCGCCGGCGTTGTTGCTGAGGAAACCTTCCGGGGTCATCTCGTCACGGTGCTCGGTGCCACGCTGGGCCACACAATCGAACCCGGCGCCGATTTCCACGCCCTTGACCGCGTTGATGCTCATCAGCGCGTGGGCCAGTTCGGCATCGAGGCGGTCGAAGATCGGCTCGCCCAGGCCCGGCATCACGCCTTCGGCAACCACGGTGATCTTGGCGCCGACGGAATCCTGGTCGCGGCGCAACTGGTCCATATAGGCTTCCAGCTCCGGCACTTTATCCGGGTCTGGGCAGAAGAAAGCGTTGTCTTCGACGCTGTCCCAGGTCTTGAACGGGATTTCGATCGGGCCCAGCTGGCTCATGTAGCCGCGGATCACGATGCCCTGGGTCGCCAGGAACTTCTTGGCAATCGCACCGGCCGCCACGCGCATCGCGGTTTCCCGCGCCGAGCTGCGGCCACCGCCACGGTAGTCGCGCTCGCCGTATTTGTGGTGGTAGGTGTAGTCGGCGTGGGCCGGGCGGAACAGGTCCTTGATCGCCGAGTAGTCCTTGGACTTCTGGTCGGTGTTGCGAATCAGCAGGCCGATGGCGCAGCCGGTGGTGCGGCCTTCGAACACGCCGGAGAGGATTTCGACTTCGTCGGCTTCCTGGCGCTGGGTGGTGTGGCGGCTGGTGCCGGGCTTGCGGCGGTCGAGGTCACGCTGCAGGTCTTCCAGGGACAACTCGAGGCCCGGCGGGCAGCCGTCGACAATGGCGACCAACGCCGGGCCATGGCTTTCGCCCGCGGTGGTAACAGTGAACAGCTTGCCGTAGGTATTGCCGGACATGCAGGGCGCTCCGTGAAATCAGTTGAATCAAGTCAACCGTAATAACTTAAGGCGGCCAGTATACGCAGGCTAACCGACTAGTTCATCCTCGAAACCTTACCGGTAGACGTTGGTCCAACCGGCACCTTCCTCATGATGGCGCGATGATGCTGCGAGTTCTGCTTTTGACCCTCACTCTGTTTTCCAGCCTTGGCTTCGCCGCCTCCCCTGTCGTGCTGCAACGGCCCATCAGCCTGGACACCGGCAGTGGCGAGCTGTTTGGTTCGCTGTTGTTGCCCAAATCCGACAAGCCGGTGCCGGTGGTGCTGATCATCGCCGGCTCCGGGCCCACCGACCGCAACGGCAACAGCGCCGACGGCGCACGCAACGACAGCCTCAAGCGCCTGGCCTGGGTGCTGGCCAGGCACAACATCGCCAGCGTGCGCTACGACAAGCGCGGCGTGGCCGCCAGCCTTGCCGCCACCCCCGATGAACGCAACCTGACTCTGGATGCCTACGTGTCCGACGCCGTGGCCTGGGGCAAGTTGCTCAAGGCCGACCCACGCATGGGCCCGCTGATTGTGCTGGGCCACAGCGAAGGTGCACTGGTGGCCGCCCTCGCCGCCCCGCAGCTCAACCCGGCCGGGGTGATTTCCCTGTCGGGCAGCGCGCGCCCGGTGGACCAGGTGATCCGCCAGCAACTGGCCGACCATATGCCTCCAGCGCTGTTACTGCGCAGCAACCAGATTCTCGATCACCTCAAGGCCGGCCAGGTGGACGCCGATGTGCCCACCCCCCTTGAGGGCATTTTCCGCCCCAGCGTGCAGCCCTATCTGATCAGCCTGTTCCGCGCCGACCCTTCGGCGGCCTTTGCCAAATTGACCATGCCGGCGCTGATCGTCCAGGGCACCAATGACCTGCAGGTCGGCGTGGCCGATGCGCAACAATTGCAGAAGGCCAAGCCCGACGCCGAGCTGACGGTGATCGAAGGCATGAACCACGTGATGCGCATCGTGCCCAACAACGTGAAGCAGCAACTGGAGTCCTATAACGACCCGCAGTTGCCGCTGGCGGCTGAACTGGGCACCCGCCTGGTTCGCTTTATCGACGGACTTCGCGCCAGTTAAGCGAGTATTGCCCCTCCAGTCCTGAGCAAAACGGCCGATAAGCCATGGGTCGACAGCAAAAAGCCTGTCGGCCCGCAGAGCTTGGACAGGATCGCGCCGAATGACGAACACCGAAGCAACACCCGAACCTACCGCCGACACCACGGCTGACACCGAGGCCGCCGCATCGGCCGCGTTACCGTGGGCGGAGGTGCAGGCCGAACATTTCAAGATGCTGCGCCTGGCCCCTTTGGCCACCGACCGTGCCACGGGCGTGCGGCCCCTGCGCTTTGTGCAGTTTGGCTGGGCCGAACGCAACAACAAGGACCACAGCCTGCTGCGCATGGTCATTCAGTTGCCGGGCCAGCGGGTGCGCCGGGAACAGAACCATTTGGATATCTGGGTCGATCACGCGACCCATCGGGTGCACTTTGGCCCGGGCAACAGCCTGGAGATCGAGCCGGCTAACCGCGGCATCGGCCGTTTCCTGGTAGCCCAGGGCGCCGCCTGGGCGAAAAAGAAGTGGTCGCACTACCGCGTCGACGGCGTCGACCTGGCCAACAAGGACGCCCTCAACGAAGCCACGCGCCTGCGCCGGGATCACTTCCTGCGTATCCAGGGCTTTGATGTGGCGTACGCCGATGTCCAGCATTTGAAGGGCAACGTGCAGCCGGGCAAGGTCAGCGATGTGCTGGACAGCTGGAACACCGAAAAGCTGCAGTTCGTGGAGATTCTGGAAGCGGCGCAGATGCTGCAACAGGCCGAGCAGAACCTGGCGGAACAGGAAGTGAAACTGCGCAAGGAAGAGGAAAAGGTCACCAAGTTCAAGCGCGAAGACAGCGGGTTGCGCTTCACGATTACGTGCCTGGTGGCGTTTACCGTGTTTCAGGCGGGGTTGTTGATCTGGATTGCGACGCATCGATAATCCGGTTTATCAATTGAAACCGGATCAAAATGTGGGAGCGGGCTTGCTCGCGAATGCGGTGTGTCAGTCACCGGATATCTTGACTGAGCCACCGCATTCGCGAGCAAGCCCGCTCCCACACTGACCGCGTTACCCACTTGGAAGCGGTTAAACCCTGGCGGCAAACACCGCCTGATGCGCCCGGCATTGCTCGGCCGTCAACATGAACACGCCATGCCCGCCGCGCTGGAACTCCAGCCAGGCGAAGTCCACTTCGGGGTACAACGCCTCGACGTGAACCTGGCTGTTGCCCACTTCGACAATCAGCAAGCCCTTCTCGGTCAAGTGATCTGCCGCCTCGGCCAGCATCCGCCGAACCAGGTTCAAGCCGTCGTCACCACAGGCCAGGCCCAGCTCCGGCTCGTGCTGGTATTCATCCGGCATGTCGGCAAAGTCTTCGGCGTCGACATACGGCGGGTTGGACACGATCAGGTCAAAACGCTGGCCCGGCAAACCATCAAAGCCGTCGCCCTGAACGGTATACACGCGCTCATCGACGCCATGGCGCTCGATGTTCTGGTTGGCCACCTCCAGCGCTTCGAAGGACAGGTCGCCCAGTACCACTTCGGCGTCCTGGAACTCGTAGGCGCAGGCAATACCGATGCAACCGGAACCGGTGCACAGGTCCAGAATGCGTGCCGGCGGTGTGCCCAGCCACGGTTCGAAGCGGTTTTCGATCAGTTCGCCAATCGGTGAGCGGGGAATCAATACACGCTCATCAACGATAAACGACATGCCGCAGAACCAGGCTTCCTTCAACAGGTAAGCGGTCGGCACACGCTCGTGGATACGGCGGTGCAGCAACCGTTGCACATGGGAGATTTCCTCTTCTTCCAGGTTGCAATCCAGGTAACTGTCGGCAATTTCCCATGGCAGGTGCAAGGCGCCGAGCACCAGTTGCCGGGCTTCGTCCCAGGCGTTGTCGGTGCCATGGCCAAAAAACAGGTCTTCCCCATGGAAACGGCTGACGGCCCATCGGATGTGGTCGCGCAAGGTGCGCAGGCGGGAAGTGATCACGGGGGCAAGCTCCTGGAAAAAACGACCGGCGATTCTAACAGTCTTAAGCTGTACCGACGATGTACGAAAAAACCCTTTGCCGCACGTCGGATTTCATCTTAAACGTGGTTTTTGCCTAAACGTAGTGCCCTATTGACATCGCTGCACGCCAACAACGGCGTACCTTACGATGGTAGCGATTCACAGAAGCGCTCAGCCAGAGGACAATGTCACAAAAGCCCCACTCACAGGAGCCCCAGAATGTCCGTTCCAAAGACGATGTTTCAACTCAGCGGTCGTGGTTACGCAGCGGCGAACCTGAACCATGCGACCCTCGTGATCATCGACGCCCAGAAGGAATACCTCAGTGGTCCCCTCGCCCTCTCGGGCATGGACGCTGCTGTCGAAAATATCAAGCAACTGGCGGCTGCCGCGCGCAACGCCGGGCGCCCGATCGTGCATGTGCGCCACCTGGGCACTGTCGGCGGGTTGTTTGACCCTCAGGGCGAGCGCGGTGAGTTCATTCCTGGCCTTGAGCCACAGGCCGACGAAACCATCATCGGCAAGCTGCTGCCCAGCGCCTTCCACGGCACCGGCCTGGAGAAACACCTGCAAGACCTCGGTTCCCTGGACCTGATCGTCTGCGGCTTCATGAGCCACTCCAGCGTCAGCACCACGGTGCGTGCGGCAAAAAACCTGGGCTTTCGCTGCACCCTGGTGGAAGACGCCTGCGCCACCCGCGACCTGCCTTACAAGGGCGGCATCCTCAGCGCCGACCACGTGCAGCAGACTGAAATGGCCATCATGGCTGACAACTTCGCCACCCTCGCCTTGACCAAAGATCTGATCTGATCGACCTTCGATGAGCGGGTAGCCGCCCGCTCATCCGCAAATACCTGTCATTTGCTGCAATTGCCTCTGTACCCGGAACAACCTGTGTATCTTCCGGTCGAAGGGCCGATACCCTGGAGGAAAGGTCGGAATGAAGATATCCGATGGTTTTGATGCTCGTCGCTTGCGCCCCAAGGGCCCGAGCAACTGGCGTCTGCGCATCGGCGCCGGCTTTGCCGCGCTGTTGGCGATAGGTGGCGTACTACTGGCAATTGCTGGCGGCGCTGGTTTGGTTGGACACTCACCGGCCCTGGGCGAGCTGAATGCCAGCCCTGGCGGTTCTGCAATACTCTTGGTCATCGGCCTGCTGGTGCTGTGGTTCGGCGTATGGCTGTGGCGCCGTTGCCGTCGGCGCATGCGCCAACCGCTGTCACTGAACATCGCTTCGCACCTGATGAAAAAGCACGACTGATGGCGCACAGATAGCGTTTGTTGCGCATCAAGCCGCCGCGATTAGGTAAACTGCCCGCCCTTCGCGGAGGCTGACATGCAAGACGACGATTTTTCCCTATTCAAGAACGAGCTGCGCGGCGTCAAGCCGATCAAGCATGATCGCGCCGACACCGGCAAACCCAAGACCGATCGCGCCCAGATCGCCAAGCTGCGCCAGGCCGCGACCGTGCGCACGGACGCCACCACCGTGGACGGCCTGTCGGATCAATTCGTTATCGATGTAGGTCCCGAAGACGAGTTGATGTGGGCCCGCGACGGCGTGCAGGAAAGCCAGATGCGCAAGCTCAAGGTCGGCCAGATCCCGTTCGAGGGCAGTCTCGACCTGCACGGCATGACCGTCGAAAAAGCCCGCGAAACCCTCTGGGCGTTCCTCGCCGAAGCCACCAAATTCGAAATCCGCTGCGTGCGCGTCACCCACGGCAAGGCCGTGCGCCTGGACGGCAAGCGGCCGATGATCAAAAGCCACGTCAACACCTGGTTGCGCCAGCACTCCCAGGTGCTGGGTTTTACCTCATGCCAGCCACGTCACGGCGGCGCTGGGGCGGTGTATGTGATGCTCAAGCGCACCATGATGGAAGGCCGCGACGAGTAACAAGTGCCATCGTCAGGCTTGCAGCGATGTGTTGGCCGCCGTACCCTTGCCCTTTGCGAAAATCCCACTAGGTAGTTTCATGTCCCTGGAACAGAATTACACCGCGATCCTCGGCCAGCTCGGCGAGGACGTTTCCCGCGAGGGCCTGCTCGACACGCCAAAACGTGCCGCCAAGGCCATGCAGTATCTCTGCCGCGGTTATGAACAGACCCTTGAAGAAGTCACCAATGGTGCCTTGTTCAGCTCTGACAACAGCGAAATGGTGCTGGTCAAGGACATCGAGTTGTACTCGCTGTGCGAACACCACCTGCTGCCGTTCATCGGCAAGGCTCACGTCGCGTATATCCCGAGCGGCAAAGTGCTGGGCCTGTCGAAGGTCGCGCGTATCGTCGATATGTATGCCCGCCGCCTGCAGATCCAGGAAAACCTCAGCCGCCAGATCGCCGATGCGGTCCAGCAGGTCACCGGCGCCCTGGGCGTTGCAGTGGTGATCGAGGCCAAGCACATGTGCATGATGATGCGCGGTGTGGAGAAGCAGAATTCGTCGATGATCACGTCGGTGATGCTGGGTGAGTTCCGCGAAAACGCGGCGACCCGCAGCGAGTTTCTCAGCCTGATCAAGTAATACGCGGCACCTGGAAAAACCGGCGTTCATCGCCGGTTTTTTTCGCCTGTGAAAAATCAGGTAAGCTGCGCCCCCTTAAGTCTAGGGCAAGAGGTTTCAGCCATGTTCGTCAAAGCACTTCGAGTGGGCCTCGGCCACGTCATCATCGCCGGCGACTTCCTGACCCGTCCGCGCAAAAAGCAGCGCCCTGCCGAACAACAGGCGCAGGTGAACGCAGCGGCCAAGGACCTGACCCTGTATCAATTCCACGCCTGCCCGTTCTGCGTGAAGACCCGCCGCACCCTGCACCGCCTGAACGTGCCGGTGGCCTTGAAGGATGCGAAGAACAACGAGCAGGACCGCCAGACCCTGCTGGAGCAAGGCGGCAAGATCAAGGTGCCATGCCTGCGCATCGAAGAGAACGGCCAGACCACCTGGATGTACGACTCCAAGGTGATCATCGATTACCTCGACAAGCGGTTTGCGGCGGTCTGACAAACAGCGAGGATCCAGTGTGGGAGCGGGCTTGCTCGCGAAGGCGGAGTATCAGTCGCAGATGTATTGGCTGACACTCAGCCTTCGCGAGCAAGCCCGCTCCCACATTAGTTTGGTATTGCCAATTCAAGATCCAGTAACGCTGAGCCCAGGCACTTGCCATGGGCGTCCAGCGCCAGCGACCGCGTCACCCCGCCCCGCAGGATCCCCGGCAACACGAAGTTCAGTGCCTGCACATTGGGCAGTTCATAACGCCGCACCGGTGCGGCGCCCGCCTCCAGTAACGGCGCAAAAAACGCCGCTACCACCTCAGCCGTGAGTTGCTCGCAGAGCAGCGGATAGTCCTCGGACCGATACGCGATGATCGAGATGTTCGAGGTGTCGCCCTTGTCTCCCGTTCGGGAGTGGGCCAGGGTGTGCAGCTTCATGCTTCGATCCTCGGGTTGACCGCGTGACGAGGCAGCAGCAACGATGCCACCGCCACCACCTGGCGCAGGCTCTTGCTGGCGCCACCGCCGCCGGACGGGCCGTTGGTGTAGAGAGTTTCCACTTCATTGCCGACACGGACCGCCTCGCTGCGTTCTGCGCAGCGGGCGGCGATGCGCAGGCGCACTTCCCACGGTTCAACCGTGCTGCGCGGGCCGTGCAGGGAGTCGACGCCGATCAATTCGGCACGCACGTCCTGTATGCGCACGCCGGTCAACTCCAAGCGTTTCAGGACCACATCGCGAGCCAGTTGCGCACGAGCGACCGCGCCCGGGCCACCGTAGGAAATCTGCCCCTCACCGATCCAGCCGTCCAGATAACCGACGCTGACTTTCAACGCTTCGGGACGTGGCCGTCCGCTCGCGCCGTGGGCACGCACCCGGTCCACGGCTTCTTCGGTAAACGCCACCTGGGAAAAATCCGCGCACACGTCCGGTGTGAGGTAGGCCGCCGGGTCGTGCACTTCGTAGATCAATTGTTCGGTGCACGTGGCACGGCTGACCCGCCCACCGGAACCTGCGACCTTGGTGATCAAGACCTCGCCGTCTGGGTCAATCTCGGCCAGTGGAAAGCCAAGGCGTGCCAGATCGTCCACGTCCTTGAAACCCGGATCGGCAAAGTAGCCACCGCTGACCTGCCCCGCACATTCCAGTAAATGCCCCACCAGCGTGCCGCGCCCCAGCCGTTGCCAATCATCCGCAGCCCAGCCGAATTCGAACATCTGCGGCGCCAGGAACAACGAAGGGTCTGCCACCCGGCCGGTGATCACCACGTCGGCCTCGGCGCGCAAGGCGTCGATAATGCCGTCGGCGCCCAAATAGGCGTTCGCGGAAATCAATCGCTCGCCCAACGAGCCAAGGGTCTGACCGTTGTCGAGCAACTGCTCCGGCTGGGCACGCAAGGTCTCAAGCACGTCATCGCCAACCACCGCCAGCACCTTGAGGTTAAGCCCCAGTTCACTGGCAATCCGCCGCACTTCAACCGCCGCCGCCACCGGATTGGCCGCGCCCATATTGGTGATTACCCGCAGGCGCCGGCGCCCGTCGGGCTGGCCGACAAAGGGCAGCACGCGGCGCATGCGCTCACTCAACAGCGGGTCGTAACCGCCTTGTGGATCGCTGATCCGCGCCTGTTGCGCCAGGGCGATGGTGCGTTCGGCCAGGCATTCGAAGACCAGGTAATCCAGGTCGCCCTGTTCGGCCAATTCCACCGCAGGTTCGATACGGTCGCCGGAGTAGCCGGCACCGGAACCGATGCGCAAGGTTTTCATTTCAAATCACTCCAAGGAGCAAAGCCGTCAGGGTCATCAACACCGACGCGGCAAACAGAAAGGGGATGGTGAAGCGCTGGTGATCGGCCAATTCGATCTTGCACAGGCCCACCAACAGGAAGGTCGCAGGCGTCAACGGGCTGACCGGAAAGCCGGTGGTGTGCACGCCCAGCAACGAGGCCTGAGCCACTTGCAGCGGGTCGACGCCCAAGGCCTTGCCGACTTCGGCGATCACCGGCATCACGCCGAAGTAGTAGGAATCCGGGTCAAACAGCATGCTCAGCGGCATCGACAGGAAGCCCACCACCGCAGGGATCAACTTGCCGTGGCCCGCCGGAATCTGCGCCACCGCCACTTCGGCGATGGCCTTGAGCATGCCGGTGCCTTGCATGATGCCGGTGAACACACCGGCGGCGAGCAGGATGCTGGCCATGGTCAGGGCGGTTTTTGCGTGGGCGTCGATCCGCGCGCGCTGGGCGTCGACGTTCGGGTAGTTGATGCACAGCGCCACCACCGTGCCGAGCATGAACATCACCACCGGGTCGACCCAACCGGCGATCATCACCACCATCACCAGTACCGTCAGGACCAGGTTGACCCAGAACAGCCGCGGGCGACGCAGGGCAATGTCATCGTCGCTGAGCACCCGTTGCGGCACGGCGTCCACGCTGGAACCAGCGCCCAGGCCCAGGCGTTTTTCTTCCCGGTGGCCCAGCCACCAGGCGCAGGCGAATACAAAGACCAGGCCAACGATCTGCACCGGGATCAGCGGCTGGAACAAGTCCGCCACCGGCACGTGCAGCGCAGCCGAGGAACGCAGTACCGGGCCGGTCCACGGCAGGAAGTTGACCCCGGCCGCCATCGCCGCCACACACGCGAGGATGCGTTTATCAATTCCCAGCCGCGTGTACAGCGGCAGCATCGCCGGCACCGTCACCAGGAAGGTCACCGCGCCGGAGCCGTCGAGGTGCACCAGCAGGGCCAGGGTCGCGGTACCGACGACAATCCTTGTAGGACGCGTCCCTACCGTGCGCAGGATGCGATCAATGATTGGATCCAGCATGCCGGCATCGGTCATGATCCCGAAGAACAGGATCGCGAACACAAACATCCCCACCACGGGGGCGACGTTCTTGATGCCGGTGATGATGAAGGCGCTGGTTTGCAGGCCGAAACCGCCCAGCAGCGCGGCGATGATCGGCAAGGCAATCAGGGCCACCAGTGGCGACAGGCGTTTGCTCATGACGGCAGTGAGCAGGCACAGGATGGTGATGACACCCAGGGTAGCGAGCATGGGGTAGCTCCAGAACGGCGTTTTCGGCCGGTTATTGTTTTCCCTGGAGTATTGGAATCGCGTTAGGCTTTGTAAATTGGAATATTCGGCACCCCACATTCGAAAAAACAAAACGCCCGAGCAAAATAAAAATGAAAAATTCGATCCAGCATATCCAGGCGTTTCTCGCCGTTGCCCGCACGGGCAGTTTTACCAAGGCTGCCAACGAACTGCATTTGTCGCCCTCGGCGCTGACCGTGCAGGTGCAACAACTGGAGGAATGGCTGGGCGTCGCGCTGCTCGACCGCAGCCCGCGCCACGTCAGCATCACCGCCGCCGGGCTGGATGCACGCGGGCCGATGGAGAAATTGCTGCTGGACCTGGACAACATCGTCACCGGCTCCCGTGACCTGGCGGCGCTACGTCGAGGCGTGGTGACCATCACCGCCCTGCCCTCCGTGTGCGCCGGCGCGTTGCCTCCCGCCCTGCGCCTGTTTCGCGAGCGTTTTGCCGGGATCGAGGTGCGCTTGCATGACCTGGTTGCTCACCGCATTCATGCGCAAGTGCGTTCGGGCGAGGTGGATTTCGGTATTGGTGTGCGGGCGCGGCTGAGCCACGGGTTGGGGTTTGTACCGGTGCTGAATGATCGGTTATGTGCGTTCGTGCCGCTGGATCATCCGCTGACTCGTTTTGCAAAGTTGAGCCTGGAGCAACTGGCCGACCAGCCGATCATCCTCACCGGCCGCGACAGCAGCGTGCGGGAACAGGTGGACGCGTTGTTCGATGAAACACGCCTGACGATGCTCGCGGGGATGGAGGCCAACTACATGTCGACCGTGTTGGCGTTGGTGCGGCAGGGCTTGGGGATCCGTGTGTTGCCGGAATCGGCGGCGGACAGTCTGGAGGGGTTGAAGCGGATTACCATTGATCATCCGGGGGTGAACCGGGAGATCGGGTTGATCAGTCGCAGTGGACAGCCGTTGAGCCCAGCGGCGCAGCGCTGTTTTGAGTTGCTCAGTGAAGAATTACCTGGCGCACCGCAAAACTAAATGTGGGAGCGGGCTTGCTCGCGAAGGCGGTGGGTCAGCCAATACATGTGCTGACTGGTACACCGCCTTCGCGAGCAAGCCCGCTCCCACATTACCGCATTTCAGCCCAGCATCGGCACATGCTTGGGATGGCTGGCCACGCGCTTCAACCACGCCTGCACGCCTGGATAGGCGCTCAGGTCAAAGCCACCTTCATCCGCCACATGGGTGTAGGCATACAGCGCCACGTCGGCAATCGAGAATTGGTCGCCCACCAGATACGGTGTCAATTGCAACTGGCGCTCCATCACCTTCAGGGCTTTATAACCGCCCTTGTGCAGCTTCTTATATTCCTCCAGGCGATCTTCCGGCAGCCCCAGGTAAAACTGGATAAACCGCGCCACCGCGATGTATGGCTCGTGGCTGTACTGCTCGAAAAACTGCCACTGCAGAACCTGGGTGCGCAGGCGCGGTTCGCTGGGCAGGAACTCGCTGCCATCGGCCAGGAAGTTGAGAATCGCATTGGACTCCCACAGGCAGGTGCCGTCTTCCAGCTCCAGCACCGGGATCTTGCCGTTGGGGTTCTTGGCCAGGAACTCCGCGGTCTGGGTGTCGCCCTTCAGGATGTCGACATCGATCCACTCATAGTCGATGCCCAACAGGCTGAGCATGAGTTTGACTTTGTAGCAGTTGCCCGATTTGTAATCGCCGTAGACCTTGTACATGGAGGCTCCCCTATGCCGCTTGCGCGTGCTGTGCTTGACGGACCACCGCAGCGAGACGCTTGAGACCTTCGTCCAAGCGCGCCGGGTCGATATGGCTGAAATTGAGCCGCAGGTGACCGTGATGATTGTCCGGCTCGGAAAAGAACGGTTCACCGGGCATGAACGCGATGTCCTGGTCGAGCGCAGGTGCCAACAAGGTGCGGGTATCGAGCGGCTGTTTCAAGGTCAGCCAGAAGAATAATCCGCCCTGGGGTATTTGCCAGTCGGCCAGGTCGCTGAAATGCCGCGCCAGTGCAGCCTGGAAAGCGTCGCGCCGGCCTCGGTAAAAGCTGCGCAACTCTACCAGGTGATGCTGGTATTTCTCGGTGCCGATCCATTGCATCGCCTGCCACTGGCCAACGCGGTTGGTGTGCAGGTCGGCTGATTGCTTGAGTTTGAGCAGGTGCGGGAACAGGTCCGGACTGGCGATCAGGTAGCCGACCCGCAGGCCGGGCAACAAGGTCTTGGATACGGTGCCGGTGTAGATCCAGCTGGCCTTTTTCAGCCGACTGACGATGGGTTGTGCGCTGCCGCCGTCGAAGGTCAGTTCGCGGTAGGG
Organism: Pseudomonas sp. GP01-A4; assembly: GCF_058780865.1. Taxonomy (NCBI): domain Bacteria; kingdom Pseudomonadati; phylum Pseudomonadota; class Gammaproteobacteria; order Pseudomonadales; family Pseudomonadaceae; genus Pseudomonas; species Pseudomonas sp. GP01-A4. The sequence continues at coordinate 16,721 of NZ_JBYSWF010000010.1, read as the reverse complement.
TTCGTCTTCGATCAGGGTTACGCCAAACTCGTCCAGCAACGCGGCGACGGCCTCGCGCTTGGCATCGCTGTAGCGCACCGCCGAAGGGTTCTGGAACGTCGGGATCAGGTAGACGAAGGACGGGCGATGCTGCTCAAGGCTGCTGCGCAAGGCTCTGAGGTCCGGACCGTCCGCCTCAAGCTGTACGGTCAGGCAATCGGCGCCGAACAATTGGAAAATCTGCAATGCCGCAAGGTAAGTCGGGCCTTCCAGGAGGATTTTGGTGCCCTTGTCGATGTACAGCTTGGCCGCCAGGTCCAGGGTTTGCTGGGAGCCGCTGACCACCATGACCTGGCGCGCATCGCAGGCAATACCCAGCACCCGCGCCTCGGCCGCCAGCAATTCACGCAACTGTGGCTCGCCTTCGCTCATGCCGTATTGGCCGATATTCAGCGGCATGCCTTCCCAATCCAGCGTGGGCAGCATCACTTCGGCCGGCAGGCCACCGGCGAAGGACATCACCTGCGGCTTTTGCGCCGCCGCGAGGATCTCACGGATCAGGGAGCTTTTAAGACGCGAAACACGTTCTGAGAAGGCCATAAGGGTCACCGGTAGCAAAGCTTGGGGAAAATACGTCAAACTGCTTGACCGAAATTACGACGACTTGGGCAGATACGTCAATATGCTTGACCTTAAAAACCAGACCAGCCAGCAAACCGCCATGGAAGCCTTCTTCTTCGGCTACCAGGCGTTCACCGCCAAGGCTGACGAAATGCTGGAGCGCCGCGGCTTGAGCCGGGTGCATCAACGCATCGTGTTTTTTATCGCGCGCTACCCGGCCTTGAGCGTCAAGGAGCTGCTGGAACTGCTCGGCGTGAGCAAACAGGCGCTGAACATGCCGTTGCGCCAACTGCAGGAGATGCACCTGGTGGACAGCGTGGCGTCCGAGACCGACAAGCGTAAGCGCCTGCTGGAGTTGACCGAGGAAGGCCGGCGTTTCGAACAATCGCTGCGGCGCGAACAGGTAAAGCTGCTGCAACGGGCGTTTGCCGAGGCAGGCGAGACGGCGGTAGAAGGCTGGCTGGCGGTAAACAAGGCACTCAGTGGCCAATCCTGAATTGCCTTTCATCCCCTTTCGCACACAAAATAGAAAACATTATTTGCTTTATTTGTATACAAAAGCATAATTCGCTTCGTGCGAGTTCCTGACCTATTGGTCAACAAAACCCGCTGGTACCTCAAAGCGCTGCTGCCCACTCATGTGTCCGGCGCTGGAAATAACAATAAAACTCTTGAGGAGTACTTGCTGTGGAAAGCCGCAAATCCGAAGCCCCTACGCTCGACCTCTCGCCAACCCACAACGGTTGGCTGGAACGCCTGTTCAAACTCCGCTTGCATGGCACCACAGTGAAGACCGAGCTGATCGCTGGCCTCACGACCTTTATCACCATGGCCTACATCATCTTCGTCAACCCCAACATCATGGCCGACGCCGGCATCGATCACGGCGCGGCGTTTGTCGCCACCTGCATCGCCGCCGCGCTGGGTTGCCTGCTGATGGGCCTGTACGCCAACTGGCCAGTAGGCCTGGCGCCGGGCATGGGCCTGAACGCGTTTTTCACCTACACCGTGGTCGGGACCATGGGCTACAACTGGGAGACGGCACTGGGTGCGGTGTTTATCTCCGGTGTGTTGTTCATGATCCTGACGCTCTCACGCATTCGCGAGTGGCTGCTCAACAGCATTCCGGTGAGCCTGCGCCATGCCATGGGCGCCGGCGTCGGATTGTTTCTCGGGGTGATCGGCCTGAAAACCGCCGGCATCATCGTGCAAAGCCCGGCCACCCTGATCAAGCTCGGCTCCCTGCATGAACCCGCCCCATTGCTGGCGGCCATCTGCTTCCTGTTGATTGCGATCCTCAGCTACCACCGGGTATTCGGCGCGATCCTGATCAGCATCATCGCCGTGACCCTCGCCGGTTGGGGCCTGGGCCTGGTGGAGTACCACGGCATCCTGGCCACCCCGCCAAGCCTGGCGCCGACCTGGATGGCCATGGACGTGATGGGCGTGTTCAACGTCAGCATGATTAGCGTGGTGTTCGCCTTCCTGTTTGTGCACATGTTCGACACCGCCGGCACCCTGATGGGCGTGGCCCAGCGCGCAGGCCTGGTGAATGCCGACGGCAAGATCGAAAACCTCTCCCGCGCCCTGAAAGCCGACAGCGCCTCCAGCGTGTTCGGCGCCATGGTCGGCGTGCCGCCAGTCACCAGTTACGTGGAAAGCGCCGCCGGGGTTGCCGCTGGTGGCCGCACCGGGCTGACGGCGGTTACGGTTGGCGTGTTGTTTATCGCAGCGATGTTTTTTGCCCCGCTGGCTGGCATGATTCCGGCCTATGCCACCGCCGGCGCGTTGATTTATGTGGCGATGCTGATGATGAGCGGCATGGCCCATATCAATTGGGACGACGCCACCGACAGCATTCCGGCGATCGTCACGGCGATCATGATGCCCCTGACCTTCTCGGTGGCCGACGGCATCGCCCTGGGTTTCATCACCTACGTGGCGCTGAAGGCCGGCACGGGTAAACACAAGGAAATTTCCATCAGCCTGTGGGTGCTTTGCGCGATCTTCATCGCCAAGTTCGCGTTCCTGTAGGCCAACCCGCTTGACCCTGCCTCACCCCGTCGGGTGGGGCTTTTGTACGAATGGAGGAATGCAATGAGTCTGGAAACCTGGCTGCTGTTCAGCGGCGCTGCGCTGGTGGTGATCCTGATCCCCGGCCCCCTGTCCTTGCTGATGATCAGCAACAGCCTGAACTACGGCCTGCGCCGTTCGTACCCGGCCTTTCTCGGCGGGGTGATTGCTTCGATCTGCCTGCTGAGCGCCTCGGCGCTGGGTTTGGGTGCGTTGTTGCTGGCATCGGAACAGCTGTTCAGCGCCCTGAAGATCGTCGGCGCGCTGTACCTGTTCTACCTCGCCTGGCAGAGCTGGCAGCAATCCCGGCAACCGGCCCACGTCGCCGACGTACCGCAAGTGGCCGCCACCCCGCGTTTTCGTGCGCTGTTTGGCCGGGCCTTTGTGCTGGGCGCCAGCAACCCGAAGGACATCCTGTTTTTCGCCGCCTTCCTGCCGCAATTCCTCAGTGCCCAGCAGGCCTTTTTGCCGCAGTTGCTGATCATGATCGCCACCTGGACCGTGCTCGACCTGCTGTGCAAACTGGCCTACGGCCTCGGCGCCCATGGTGCCGCGCGCTACCTGCGCAGCGGCAGGGGCCAGAGCTGGTTCAACCGGATCAGCGCAGGCTTGTTCACAGGCGCCGGCGCTGCGTCGCTATTGAGCCGCTGAAGATCCAGCCCCGATCGCACTGAAGATCGGGGCCGCCTTTATGGTGCAATCAGCAGGCGAAAAAAAGCCCGCAGTGTGAGCGGGCGAAAAACCAACGAAGAGCTTTGGGGGTAGCGCGGTGACGACTCAGCTACCGCGATAGGTGGAGTAGCTGTAAGGCGAAATCAGCAAAGGTACGTGGTAGTGATCCTGTTCGGCGCTGATGCCGAAGCGCAGCACCACCACATCGAGAAATGCAGGTTCGGGCAGTTGCACACCGCGGGCGCGGTAGTAATCACCGGCGCTGAACTGCAACTGATAGACACCGCTGCGGTAGTCATCACCTTGCAGCAGGGGTGCATCGCAGCGGCCGTCGCTGTTGGTCAGGGTGCTGGCGACCAGCTCAAGCTGTGCGCCCTCGACACGGTACAACTCAACCTTTATTGCGCTGCCAGGGCAGCCATGCGCGGCGTCCAATACGTGTGTGGTCAAACGTCCCATAGCGTCTGCGCGCCTCCCGAAGTCAGTAAAAAGTGAAAGACCGCACCTTTTCAGGTCACTGAAAAAGTCGGCGATGGCTGATTAAGACACTTTTCAAAAAAATTGTACACAATAAATTCAACAAGCCTGCGTTCCGTTGCTGACACCGATACTGTAGGAGCGAGCTTGCTCGCGAAGATCGTTAACGATAACGCAGCGCTTCAGGGTTAACGAGGCGCTCTCAGGTTTTTCGCGAGCAAGCTCGCTCCTACAGTGAATGAGGTTTTTTTCAATTTAGCTGACCAGTCAGGCAGGTTTCTTGCAGTGCTATTCTGCAAAGACCCTGCGGAAAAAATGCAGAAATACAGGCTTACAAAGTGCACACTAAGTTGTATACAATCAGTCATCGTTGTGACGCCACCCAGTCTTTCCGCTGCCCGGCCGCCACACACACCGCTACCACGAACAAGAAGGAAGACTGCAGTGAGCGCTGACTACCCACGCGACCTGATCGGTTACGGCAGTAACCCTCCTCACCCACACTGGCCGGGCAAGGCCCGTATCGCCCTGTCGTTCGTACTCAACTACGAAGAAGGTGGTGAGCGCAACATCCTGCACGGCGACAAAGAGTCGGAAGCCTTCCTGTCCGAGATGGTCTCGGCGCAACCGCTGCAAGGCGAGCGCAACATGAGCATGGAGTCGCTGTACGAATACGGCAGCCGTGCCGGCGTGTGGCGCATCCTCAAGTTGTTCAAGGAATTCGATATCCCGCTGACCATCTTCGCCGTGGCCATGGCCGCCCAGCGCCACCCGGATGTGATCCGCGCGATGGTCGCCGCCGGCCACGAGATCTGCAGCCACGGCTACCGCTGGATCGACTACCAATACATGGATGAGGCCCAGGAACGCGAGCACATGCTCGAAGCGATCCGCATCCTCACCGAACTCACCGGCGAGCGCCCACTGGGCTGGTACACCGGGCGCACCGGCCCCAACACCCGGCGGCTGGTGATGGAGGAAGGCGGCTTCCTCTATGACTGCGACACCTATGACGACGACCTGCCCTACTGGGAACCCAACAACCCGACCGGCAAGCCGCACCTGGTGATCCCCTACACCCTGGACACCAATGACATGCGCTTCACCCAGGTCCAGGGTTTCAACAAGGGCGACGACTTTTTCGAATACCTGAAAGACGCCTTCGACGTGCTGTATGCCGAAGGCGCGGACGCACCGAAAATGCTCTCCATCGGCTTGCACTGCCGCCTGATCGGCCGCCCGGCACGCCTGGCCGCCCTCAAGCGGTTTATCGAATACGCCAAGGGCCATGATCAGGTGTGGTTCACCCGCCGCGTCGACATCGCCCGTCACTGGCATGACGTACACCCTTTCCAGGGAGCCGCCAAATGACCGCGTTCCAAACCCTGAAACCGTCGACCCTGAGCCGCGACGAATTCGTGAAAGCCTTCGCCGACATCTACGAACATTCGCCATGGGTGGCCGAAAAGGCCTTCGACCTGGGCCAGGACGCTTCGATCGACGAGATTGAAACCCTGCACCAGCGCATGAGCGACATCCTGTTGAGCGCCGATCACACCAGTCAACTGGCCCTGATCAACGCTCACCCGGACCTGGCGGGCAAAGCGGCCGTCCAGGGCCAGTTGACCGAAGCCAGCACTAATGAACAGGCTGGCGCCGGTATTCACCAATGCTCGAGCGACGAGTTTTCGCGCTTCACCGAGCTGAACGATGGCTACAAGGCCAAGTTCAAGTTTCCCTTCATCATGGCGGTAAAAGGCAGCAACCGGCACCAGATCCTTGCCGCGTTTGAAACGCGCATTCACAACTCGGTGGAAGCCGAGTTCAAATGCGCGCTGGCCGAGATCAATAAAATCGCGTTGTTCCGATTACTGACCCTTTAGCAGACCTGGCCCGAGCGATTCATGAACGCCCAGGGCCTGGCGAGCATCCCAAGCCACTTACTTTAAGGCAGACAAGAAGAATGAAAGCGCAACCCGTACCTTTCGAAAAGTTCGTCAACCTGGCCGACGCCCGCCTGGGCACCAAGATCATCTCTGTCACCGATGACTGGTTCGCCGACGCCAACCGTCTGTTCCAGCCGACCCCGGCCGTGTGGAAGGAGGGCGTTTTCGATGACAACGGCAAGTGGATGGACGGCTGGGAGTCGCGCCGCAAGCGCTTCGAAGGCTACGACAGCGCCGTGATCCGCCTGGGCGTACCGGGTTCGATCAAAGGCGTGGACATCGACACTTCATTCTTCACCGGCAACTTCCCGCCATCGGCGTCCCTGGAAGCCTGCTTCCTGGCGTCCGGCGAGCCGGATGACAACACCCAATGGGTTGAAGTGCTGTCGGCGGTGGAGCTGCAAGGCAACAGCCATCACTTCCACGAGATCAACAACGACCAGGCCTTCAGCCACCTGCGTTTCAACATCTACCCGGATGGTGGCGTGGCCCGTCTGCGTGTGTACGGCATTCCGTTCCGCGACTGGTCGGCGGTGGGCGACAACGAACAGGTGGACCTGGCTGCTGCATTGAACGGCGGCCGCGCACTGGCCTGCTCCGATGAACACTTCGGGCGCATGAGCAACATCCTCAACCCGGGCCGTGGCATCAACATGGGCGATGGCTGGGAAACTGCTCGTCGTCGTACGCCGGGCAATGACTGGGTGATCGTCGCACTGGGCCACCCGGGCGAGATCGAGAAGATCGTGGTCGACACCCTGCACTTCAAGGGCAACTACCCGGACACTTGCTCGATCCAGGGCGCATTCGTGAAGGGCGGCACCGACAGCCAGATCGAAACCCAATCGCTGTTCTGGCGCGAACTGCTGCCGGCGCAGAAACTGGAAATGCACGCTGAACACACATTTGCCGAGCAGATCAAGGCGCTGGGCCCGATCACCCACATTCGTCTGAATGTGTTCCCGGATGGTGGTGTGAGCCGCCTGCGGGTTCTCGGTAAGGTCTCGAAGTAACACCCGATCGTTCCCACGCTCTGCGTGGGAATGCATACCGTGACGCTCTGCGTCACAAGAGCGGACGCAGAGCGTCCAGGGCGGCGTTCCCACGCAGAGCGTGGGAACGATCCATACACAAGATTAAGAAGACAGCCATGCGCACACTGATGATCGAACCCCTGACCAAAGAAGCCTTCGCCCCTTTCGGAGACGTTATCGAAACCGATGGCAGCGATCACTTCATGATCAACAACGGGTCGACCATGCGCTTTCATAAACTGGCGACGGTTGAAACCGCCACGCCAGAAGATAACGCGATCATCAGCATCTTCCGCGCCGACGCGCAGGACATGCCGCTGACCGTGTGCATGCTGGAACGACACCCGCTGGGCAGCCAGGCTTTCATCCCGCTGCTCGGCAACCCCTTTCTGATCGTGGTCGCGCCACTTGGCGATGAACCTGTATCGGGCTTGGTCCGCGCCTTCGTTACCAACGGCAGGCAGGGCATTAATTACCATCGCGGCGTCTGGCACCACCCGGTGCTGACGATCGAAAAGCGGGATGACTTCCTGGTGGTTGATCGCAGTGGCACAGGCAATAACTGCGATGAGCATTTTTTTAAAGAGGATGAGCGGTTGATCCTCGCCCCCCACCAATAAGAGAAGGTCTGATCACTCGACGACAGAGTGACAGGCGAGAGGTAAAGACTGTGGAAGCACATTTGATGGAATGGCTGAACCTGAGCGTGCGCTGGGTTCACATGATCACTGGCGTCGCCTGGATCGGCGCTTCGTTCTACTTCGTCTGGCTGGAAAACAACCTCAACCGCGTCAACCCCAAGGACGGCCTCGCCGGTGACTTGTGGGCGATCCACGGTGGCGGTATCTACCACCTGGAAAAATACAAACTGGCCCCACCGACCATGCCGGACAACCTGCACTGGTTCAAATGGGAAGCCTACTTCACCTGGATGTCCGGCATCGCGCTGCTGTGCGTGGTGTTCTACGCCAACCCGACCTTGTACCTGCTGGCCCCGGGCAGCAGCCTCAGCGGTCCGGAAGGTGTGTTGCTGGGCCTCGGCTCGCTGCTGGCCGGCTGGTTCATCTACTCCTTTCTGTGCGACTCGGCACTGGGCAAGCGCCCCGCCCTGCTCGGCCTGATCCTGTTCGTGCTGTTGATTGCCGCCGCGTACGGCTTCAGCAAGGTGTTCAGCGGTCGTGGTGCGTACCTGCACGTGGGCGCCGTGATCGGCACCATCATGGTGGGCAACGTGTTCCGCATCATCATGCCGGCCCAGCGTGCGCTGGTGGCGGCCATCGCCGAAAACCGCACGCCCGACCCGGCACTGCCGGCCAAGGGTTTGCTGCGTTCGCGCCACAACAACTACTTCACCTTGCCGGTGCTGTTCATCATGATCAGCAACCACTTCCCGAGCACCTACGGCAGCCAATACAACTGGCTGATCCTGGCGGGCATCGCGGTGGCGGCGGTGTTGGTGCGTCACTACTTCAACACCCGTCACAACAGCCAGAAATACGCCTGGACCTTGCCGGTGGGCGCACTGGCAATGATTTGCCTGGCCTACGTGACCGGCCCAAAACCGGTGGCGACTGCACCGGAAGTGGCCAAGGCGCCAGCGGCCATCGAGTACCAGCCGCTGCCGGAAACGGCGTTGGGTGGCGGGCTTAAACCGGCTGCTCCAGTGGCACCGGCACCTGCACCGGCACCTGCCGAAGCAGCACCGGCCCAGGCCTCGATTGATTTTGACAAGGTCCACGGGGTGATCCAGGAGCGCTGCGCGGTGTGCCATTCGGCCAAACCGACAAGCCCGCTGTTCAGCACCGCACCGGCCGGGGTGATGTTTGATACGCCGCAGCAGATCCAGCAAATGGCCCCGCGCATCCAGGCACAGGCCGTGGCCAGCCAGATCATGCCGCTGGGCAATATCACCCAGATGACCCAGCAGGAACGGGACTTGATTGGCACCTGGATCACTCAGGGGGCGCGTACCAACTGACTGATTAACGCAGGACTAGTGTGGGAGCGGGCTTGCTCGCGAATGCGGTGTGTCATTCAACACTTCAGGTGACTGAACCACCGCGTTCGCGAGCAAGCCCGCTCCCACATGGGATCTGCGGTGTGCTTTGACGAATGAGTTCCACCCGGCAATTGAATGCCGAACAACACAACAATAAAAAGATCCGAGGTGTTGCATGTCCCAGCTAGAAACGCAGACTCCTGCCGCGCCCGCCATGGTGCGGCTGCCCCTCTTGCAACTGATTCTGGTAGGCCTGCAACACGTCTTGCTGATGTACGGTGGCGCCGTCGCCGTGCCTTTGATCATCGGCCAGGCCGCGGGCCTGAGCCGTGAAGAAATCGCCTTCCTGATCAACGCCGACCTGCTGGTGGCGGGCATCGCAACCATGGTCCAGTCCTTCGGTATCGGCCCGGTAGGCATTCGTATGCCGGTGATGATGGGCGCCAGTTTCGCCGCTGTCGGCAGCATGGTGGCCATGGCCGGCATGCCCGGCATCGGTCTGCAGGGGATCTTCGGTGCGACCATCGCCGCCGGTTTTTTCGGCATGGTGATCGCGCCGTTCATGTCCAAGGTCGTGCGCTTCTTTCCACCGCTGGTGACCGGTACCGTGATCACCGCCATTGGTCTTTCGCTGTTTCCCGTCGCGGTCAATTGGGCCGGCGGTGGCGCAGCGGCGTCCACGTTTGGCTCACCGATTTACCTGGCGATTGCCGCGCTGGTGCTGGCCACCATCCTGCTGATCAACCGTTTCATGCGCGGCTTCTGGGTGAATATCTCGGTGCTGATCGGCATGGCCCTCGGCTACGGGCTGTGCGGGATGATCGGCATGGTCGACCTCAGCGGCCTGGCGCGCGCCCCGTGGGTGCAAGTGGTGACGCCACTGCATTTCGGCATGCCCAAGTTCGAGTTGGCACCGATCCTGTCGATGTGCCTGGTGGTGGTGATCATCTTCGTCGAGTCCACCGGGATGTTCCTCGCCCTGGGCAAGATCACCGGCCAGGAAGTCACGCCGAAAATGCTCCGCCGTGGCCTGTTGTGTGACGCCGGCGCATCGTTTTTTGCCGGGTTCTTCAACACCTTCACCCACTCCTCGTTCGCGCAGAACATCGGCCTGGTGCAGATGACCGGCGTGCGCTGCCGTTCGGTGACGATCGTGGCCGGCGCGTTCCTGATTGTGCTGAGCCTGCTGCCCAAGGCCGCCTTTTTGGTAGCGTCGATTCCACCCGCAGTGCTGGGCGGGGCGGCGATTGCCATGTTCGGCATGGTGGCAGCCACCGGGATCAAGATCCTCCAGGAAGCCGACATTGCCGACCGTCGTAACCAGTTGCTGGTGGCGGTGAGTATCGGCATGGGATTGATCCCGGTGGTACGTCCCGAATTCTTTGCACAGTTGCCGCTATGGATGAGCCCGATCACTCACAGCGGCATCGCCATGGCCACGATCAGCGCGCTGTCGCTGAACCTGTTATTCAACATCCTGGGTGGCGCCGAACGCGCTGCCCCAAGCGCTCACGCACACCCACATTGATTCCTGCGTCACAACAAAAACAATAACGATCAGGGAACACACCATGTACGCCATTCACCCGTGGCCGGCCACGCGCCGTGCCCCATTCTCGCCCCGCGCGCTCTTTAACGGCGCACTTGAGCACAGGCCTGGGAGTCAGTATTCTCGGCGCCCGCTCAAATCGACTCAAAAAAAAACAGCGAATGTAAAAGCTGACTGCAAGGCCAACTTATCCCGGCCCCACGTCCGCAGCCAACGTGTGCAAAAACTCTCCGAATTCGACTGTGTTCATCACAGCCGACGGGGATTTTTTGGCTTTTTAAACACCTTGGCGCAGCTCTTGCTAAAAGCATCAAAGCTGACCGAACAGACGATTTTTGCGGCAAGCCAAAAGACGCCACACCAGAGCGTCCGCTTAGAAAAAAAACCAGAAACCTTTACCTCGGGAGCAACCGAATGAAACGTACCGTGAACAGCCTGATGCTGGCAGGATCCCTGCTGGCCGGGGGCCAGGCCATGGCCGGTGATCTGCTGCAGTGGCAGAACAACAGCCTGACTTATCTGTGGGGCAAGAACTTCACTGTTAACCCGCAGATCCAGCAAACCGTGACCTTCGAACACGCCGATGCGTGGAAGTACGGCGACAACTTCTTCTTCCTCGACCGCATCTTTTACAACGGCAAGGAAGACGGCAATGTCGGCCCAAGTACTTACTACGGCGAGTTCAGCCCACGCTTGTCGTTCGGCAAGATTTTCGACAAGGACTTGTCGTTCGGTCCGATCAAGGACGTGTTGCTGGCGTTCACTTACGAGCTCGGCGAAGGCGACAACGAGTCGTACTTGCTCGGCCCGGGCTTCGACCTGGCAATCCCTGGTTTCGACTACTTCCAGCTGAACTTCTACCAGCGCCAGACCGAAGGCAATCGCTCGGGTGACGGCGTATGGCAGATCACACCGGTGTGGTCGTACACGATCCCGGTGGGCAACTCCAATGTGCTGATCGACGGCTTCATGGACTGGGTGGTGGATAACGACAAGAACGCCCGCGGCACTTACCACGCCAACCTGCACTTCAACCCGCAGATCAAATATGACCTGGGCAAGGCGTTGCATTGGGGCGAGAAGCAGTTGTATGTCGGTATCGAATACGACTACTGGAAGAACAAGTACGGGATCCAGGACAGCGGCGCGTTCGAGACCAACCAGGACACTGCGAGCCTGTTGGTGAAGTACCACTTCTAACCACACCGCCTATCCTCTGTATGTGGGAGCGGGCTTGCTCGCGAATACGGTGGGTCAGTCAATACATCTGGCGACTGACACACCGCATTCGCGAGCAAGCCCGCTCCCACATTCAGTCCGGTGTCAGGCCTAGAAACCGCTGCAACTCTTCGCGCTTGGCCAGCGCATCCCGCCTTCCCAATTCGATCAATTCGCTGCAATACCCCGCCTCGAACAGCAGGTAGCTGAGCACTCCCGCGCCACTGGTTTTGGTCGCCCCCGGCCCGCGCAGAAACAGGCGCAATGCCGCCGGCAATTCCTGGCGGTGACGTGCCGCGATTTCGTCGATTGGCTGACTGGGAGCGATCACCAATACTTCCACTGGCGCCAAACCTTGTATCGCCGCGTTGGCCGGCAACACGTGGCTGAACTGGTTCAGGCGCTCGAGCAATTCGATATCGCTTTCCAGGCTGTCGATGAACGTGCTGTTGAGCATGTGCCCGCCGATCTGCGCCAACGTCGGCTCCTGGCCGGTGAAGGTGCGCGCCGGGTTCGATGGATCGTTACCACGCGGGTTGCCACTGACCCCCACCACCAGCACGCGGCTGGCGCCCAGGTGCAACGCAGGACTGATCGGCGCCGACTGGCGCACCGCCCCGTCACCAAAATATTCCTGGCCGAGTTTGACCGGCGCAAACAGCAACGGAATCGCCGAGCTGGCCAGCAAGTGTTCAACGGTCAATTGGGTGGGAATGCCGATGCGCCGATGCCGCAACCAGGCATCGATGGTGCCGCCGCCCTGATAGAAGGTCACGGCTTGCCCGGACTCGTACCCGAACGCGGTCACCGCCACAGCATGAAGGTGTTTCTCGCGGATCGACTGCGCGATGCCTTCCAGGTGCAGTTTGTCGCGCAACAAGTCCCGCAGCGGCGAACTGTTGAGCAGCGCCACTGGCACCTGCGCCCCCATCCCCAGCAAGCTGTGGATAAGGAATCGACTGGCCTGGCTGATCACCCCGGGCCAGTCGCTGCGCAGCACCAGGTGGCTGCGAAAGCCCTGCCAGAAGGCGGTCAGGCGCTGGATGGCGGCGGTAAAGTCCATGGCGCCACTGGCCAGGCTCACTGCATTGATCGCCCCGGCCGAGGTGCCGACGATCACCGGAAACGGATTGGCCGCGCCCGGCGGCAACAGCTCGGCTATCGCCGCCAGTACCCCCACCTGATAGGCGGCCCGCGCCCCGCCGCCGGAAAGAATCAAGCCTGTGACCGGTTCAGCTGGGCGCATTGCATCACTCCATGGTGCTTGGGGACTTCAGATCAACGGCGGCGTTTTTCATACAGTTTAGGTTCACCTGGCGGCCGGCTCTTGAAGCGGCGGTGCGTCCACAGGTATTGCTCGGGGCATTCGCGCACGGAGGCTTCGACCCACTGGTTGATGCGCAGGCAATCGATCTCGTCGGTTTCACCGGGGAAGTCGGTCAGCGGCGGATGGATCACCAGGCGATAACCGCTGCCGTCGGCCAGGCGCTCCTGGGTGAACGGCACCACCAGAGCCTTGCCCAGGCGGGCGAACTTGCTGGTGGCGGTCACGGTGGCGGCCTGAATGCCGAACAATGGCACGAAGATACTTTGCTTGGCGCCGTAGTCCTGGTCCGGTGCGTACCAGATCGCACGACCGGCCCGCAGCAGCTTGAGCATGCCGCGCACGTCTTCGCGCTCTACGGCCAGGGAGTCGAGGTTGTGCCGCTCGCGGCCACGGCGCTGGACGAAATCGAACAAGGGGTTGCCGTGCTCGCGGTACATGCCGTCGATGGTGTGCTTCTGCCCGAGCAAGGCGGCGCCGATTTCCAGGGTGGTGAAATGCAGGGCCATGAGGATCACGCCCTTGCCTTCCAGTTGCGCCTGCTTGAGGTGCTCCAGCCCTTCGACATGGGCCAGGCGCGCCAGGCGCGGCTTGGACCACCACCAGCTCATGGCCATCTCGAAGAACGCGATGCCGGTGGAGGCAAAGTTTTCCTTGAGCAAATGTTTACGCTCTTTAGCGGACTTTTCCGGGAAGCACAGTTCCAGGTTTCGTGCGGCGATACGTCGACGTTCACCGGCCACCCGGTACATTCCCGCCCCCAAGGCACGGCCAATCCCCAGTAAAGCCCGGTACGGCAACTGCACAATCAGCCACAGCAAACCCAGCCCCAGCCATAACAGCCAGAAGCGCGGATGAAAAAATACAGCTCGAAAACGCGGGCGATCCATTCAAGATTCCGGTAAAGACAACGGCCGCGCATTCTACAACGGTTCGACCCGGCTTGCGGCTAGCGGATGTTCTCGTTATAAGTCTCGACACTTTTCGTGACAAGCCGCTTTGCCGACCATGAGCCAAACCGAACCGCTAGACCAAGATCCCGTGTTCCAGTTGAAAGGCAGCATGCTCGCCATTACCGTGCTGGAACTGGCCCGCAACGACCTTGATGCCCTGGACCGCCAGCTCGCCGCCAAGGTCGCCCTGGCGCCGAACTTCTTCAACAATGCACCGCTGGTGCTGGCCCTGGACAAGCTCCCGGCCGGCCAGGGCGCGGTCGACCTGCCCGGGCTGATGCGCGTGTGCCGCCAGCATGGCCTGCGCACCCTGGCGATCCGTGCCAGCCGTATCGAAGACATCGCCGCGGCAATCGCCATTGAACTGCCAGTACTGCCGCCGTCGGGTGCCCGCGAGCGTCCGCTCGACCCGTTGGTCGGCGAAGAGAAGAAAAAACCGGAGAAACCGCCGGAGCCGACGATCAAGCCGACAAAGATCATCACCTCTCCCGTACGGGGCGGGCAGCAGATTTACGCCCAGGGTGGCGACCTTGTCGTCATCGCCCCGGTCAGCCCGGGGGCGGAACTTCTCGCCGATGGAAACATCCATGTATACGGCCCCATGCGTGGTCGTGCCCTGGCCGGCATAAAAGGTGACACCAAGGCCCGTATTTTTTGCCAGCAGTTGACCGCTGAGCTAGTGTCCATCGCAGGCCAGTACAAGGTTTCGGAAGATTTGCGCCGCGATCCGCTGTGGGGGGCCGGGGTACAAGTCAGCCTGTCGGGCGATGTGTTGAACATCGTTCGTCTTTAACGGATACTGCCGCATTTTCCAAGCATCTCTGGACTCTGATAGCACAGCGAAAACGGCAAAACTTGTGTAGGAATAATTTTAAGGTGGGGTTTGCCCAGGCAAACCGTGCTTTCTCCTACAAGAGCTGCCCGCCTGCAGCGAGTGACAAGAGATGTTTTTCAGGGACTAAAAAGTCCTTTTTCCTTAGGGGTGAAACACCTTGGCCAAGATTCTCGTGGTTACATCCGGCAAGGGTGGTGTGGGTAAGACCACCACCAGCGCCGCTATCGGTACCGGCCTCGCTCTGCGCGGCCACAAGACAGTTATCGTCGACTTCGACGTCGGCTTGCGTAACCTCGACCTGATCATGGGCTGTGAACGCCGCGTGGTTTACGACTTCGTCAACGTCGTCAATGGCGAAGCCAACCTGCAACAGGCCCTGATCAAGGACAAGCGCCTTGAGAACCTGTATGTACTGGCCGCCAGCCAGACCCGCGACAAAGACGCGCTGACCAAGGAAGGCGTGGGCAAGGTCCTCGCCGAACTGAAGGAAACCTTCGAATACGTGGTGTGCGATTCCCCGGCGGGTATCGAGACCGGTGCTCACCTGGCGATGTACTTCGCCGACGAAGCCATCGTCGTGACCAACCCTGAAGTCTCCTCGGTACGTGACTCGGACCGCATGCTCGGCCTGCTGGCCAGCAAGTCCCAGCGCGCCGAGAAAGGTGAAGATCCGATCAAGGAACACCTGCTGCTGACCCGCTACAACCCTGAGCGCGTCAGCAATGGCGAAATGCTCGGCGTTGAAGACGTGAAGGAAATCCTCGCCGTGACCCTGCTGGGTGTGATCCCGGAATCCCAGGCCGTCCTGAAGGCATCCAACCAAGGTGTGCCGGTGATTCTTGACGACCAGAGCGACGCCGGCCAGGCGTACAGCGATGCGGTAGATCGCTTGCTGGGCAAGACCGTGGAACATCGCTTCCTCGATGTTAAGAAGAAGGGATTCTTCGAGCGTATCTTTGGAGGCAACTAAACAATGAAATTTCTCGACTTCTTTCGCGCCAACAAAAAGCCAAGTACCGCGTCGGTAGCGAAAGAGCGTCTACAGATCATCGTGGCGCACGAACGCGGCCAACGCAGCACCCCGGATTACCTGCCAGCCCTGCAGAAGGAACTGGTGGAAGTGATCCGCAAGTACGTCAACATCGGTAACGATGACGTGCATGTCGCCCTGGAAAATGACGGCAGCTGCTCGATTCTGGAACTCAATATCACCCTGCCTGATCGTTGATCGAAAAGGCGGTCGCCACGGCGGCTCGGTTACCTGGCTCCCCTCACGGGGCCGGGTGAGCGAGCCGCCGTTGGCGTTTGTTACGAGGCTGTTTTAATGCCGTTGTCCAATGTCCATATCCTTCATCAGGACGCTGCTGTCCTGGTGGTGAACAAGCCTACCCTGCTGCTCTCGGTGCCCGGTCGCGCCGACGACAACAAGGACTGCCTGATCACCCGCCTGCAGGAAAACGGCTATCCCGAAGCCCGCATCGTCCATCGCCTGGACTGGGAAACGTCCGGGATCATCCTGCTGGCCCGAGACGCGGATACCCACCGTGAACTGTCCCGCCAGTTTCATGACCGGGAAACCGAAAAGGCCTACACCGCACTCTGTTGGGGCCAACCGGAACTGGACAGCGGCAGCATCGACTTGCCCTTGCGCTACGACCCACCGACCAAGCCACGGCACGTGGTGGACCACGAGTTCGGCAAGAACGCGCTGACCTTCTGGAAAGTCCTGGAGCGTTGCGGCGACTGGTGCCGGGTTGAGCTGACACCGATCACCGGCCGCTCACATCAACTGCGCGTGCATATGCTGTCCATCGGGCATCCGTTGCTGGGCGATGGCTTGTACGCCCATGAACAGGCCTTGGCTGCCTGGCCACGCCTGTGTCTGCACGCCAGCATGTTGAGCTTCACCCATCCCCAGAGCGGCGAGCGTCTGCGCTTCGAGTGCCCCGCGCCGTTTTAACCTGTAAACGCAATTAAAATGTGGGAGCGGGCTTGCTCGCGAATGCGGTGGATCAGTTAGCTCATTCGGCGACTGACACAC
>NZ_JBYSWF010000109.1:0-15207 GCF_058780865.1 Pseudomonas sp. GP01-A4 | reverse complement strand
CGCCCAGCCCTTCCATCAAGGCCCTGCCCAATCCTTTGCTTGCACCGACCACCATGGTTTTCATCGCTTGTCTCCTGAACCGCTGTGCCGAGAGGAGCGGGCATGCAAGCAGAGTGGTGGGGTGATATCAATTGAGTGGCTGTTTCCAGATGTTAATCTCAGGTGTTTCAACGATCCCGGGTTGCCTCATGCTCACTGTTATCCGACTTGCCGCCGCACCCGACGCAGTGTGTTTACCTGCAATAGAGCGCAGTGCGGCCCAGTCCTTTCGTGCGATCGAATCCTTGAGCTGGCTGGCCGATGCCGAGGTCATGAGTGTTGAACGTCATCTGCAGTTGATCGCGTGGGGTACGTGTTGGGTGGCGGTGGATGCTGCTGGCCAGGTCCAGGGTTTTCTCAGCGCACAGATGTTTGATGACGACCTGCACATCCATGAACTGTCGGTGGCGCAGGTCATGCAGGGCCGTGGCGCAGGGCGGCAATTGCTTGAGGCCGTGATGAATGAGGCTCGCTCGCGCCGGTTGCGGGCAGTCACCTTGACCACATTTTGCGACGTGCCCTGGAACAGCCCGTTTTATCAGCGGCTGGGATTTGAGCAAGCACATTCGCTGGCGCCGGATCATCGTTTGGCAGAGGCTCTGCGCGAGGAGTATCGTCACGGTTTTGCGCCGGGCAGTCGCTGTGCCATGTCATGGCAGGTCGTAGCGCGTTAAGTAAAGGCACCCCAAGGATTCTCATGTTTATCCGAAACCCCCTCGTCCCCGAACTCATCGTGACGGCCCTCACGAGCAGCCTCGACTTCTGGGTCACCCAGTTGGGATTCGACATTGGTTATCAGCGCTCCGAAGAAGGCTTTGCCTACCTCGACCTGCAAGGCGCGCAAATCATGCTGGAGCAATACGATCCGGATGCCGGCCAGTGGCTGACCGCACCCTTGGAAAAACCCTTGGGACGAGGCATTAACCTGCAAATCGATGTGCCTGCCGTGGCGCCTGTTCTGCAGCGTCTGGCTGCCATCGGCTGGCCGCTGTTCCGCGACGTTGAGGACGCTTGGTACCGGGCGGGTGAGGTGGAAGCGGGGCAGCGGCAGTTCATCGTGCAAGACCCGGACGGCTACCTGGTGCGTCTGGTGCAGCGGTTGGGCGAACGACCTGTGGGGACTCATTCATGAAATACGCCGCTTTACTGGCCATTGCCTTGATCGGTGGGGCCTTCAGTCTCCAGGCTCTCGCAGAAGGCGATGCCCAAGCCGGTGAAAAGCTGTTCAGCAAAACCTGTGGCGGTTGCCATAGCGTCGGCGAAAATGCACGGGGCGGTTTCGGGCCGCAACTCAACGGCATCATTGGTCGACCGGCTGGCACCACCACTGACTATCAGTATTCAGATGCGATGAAAAATTCAGGCGTGGTCTGGACGCGGGACAAGCTGGCCGCCTATATCGAGGCGCCGAAAAAGGTGGTGAGCGGCACCCGGATGATTTTCTGGGGGATCAGCGATCAGGAGAAGATCGATAACCTGCTGGCGTACCTTGCGACGTTCCAGGCGCAATAAACACCGATCCCAAGACAAGGATTTCACTCCATGGTCGCACCGCGTATCCGGGCGCTTGCCCTTTGTATCTTTCACCGCAACGGTCGAATTCTGGTTCACGAATTCCAGGATGCGGTGAAACAGCAGACAGTCTTTCGCCCCATCGGTGGCGGCATCGAATTCGGTGAACACAGCGCCGAGGCCATCGTGCGAGAAGTCCAGGAGGAACTGGCGCAGCCGATTCACAGCCTGCGCCTGCTCGGCACGCTTGAAAGCATCTTTACCTACGACGGCCACCCCGGACACGAGATCGTCCAGGTCTACGATGGTCAATTTGCGGATCAGAGCCTATACGAGCAGCCGTATCTTGACGGTGCTGAAAGCAACGGTTTTGCGTTCAAGGTGAGTTGGAAGGGCAGCTCAAGCTTCACCGCGCAGTCGCCACTGGTACCGGAAGGGCTTTACGCGCTGCTCAAGGGCGCCGCGCTACTGGATTGACGGCACGCGTCCCGATAATGCCTCGGGGCCTTTCCTGTCACTCGCTTGAAGGCGTTGCTGAACGCACTTTCAGAACCGTACCCCAACGACTGCGCTAACACGCCCACTGACAGATTCCCCTCGCGCAACGCTCGTTGCGCAAGGCGCATGCGCCACTCGGTCAGGTACGCCAACGGTGGTACCCCGGCAACGCTCTTGAAGTAGTGCGAAAAGGTGGTGCGCGACATCGCAGCCGCCGTAGCCAGGTCTTCCAGTGTCCAGGCACGCCCCGGCTCGCTGTGTATCAAGCGCAGCGCGGGGGCCAGGCGCTTGTCGCTGACCGTGCGCAGCCAGCCTTCGGGTAATACGCCCGAGGTCTCGACATAGGCCCGCAGGATCTGGATAAACATCAACTGCGCCAGTTGCGCCGACGCCAAGCTTGCCCCGAGCAAATTGGCTTGCCCCTCATGTGCCAACTGGCCGAGTAGCCATTGCACGATTGTCGCTTGCGGCGACGTGGCTCGCACGTGGATCAGGGGCGGCAGCGCGTTGGCCAGCAGGCCGCCACTCTCCGGGTCCAGTTGCACGTAGCCGCCGATTTGCACACAGCCCTGGCCGTCACCGATTTGCGGGAAGCGGCCGGCGTCAGCGAATAATTGCCGCGCTTCCAAAGGCGCGACCGACACATCGCCTGCAAGCACAAACGAGCGTTGCGCACACAGCAGGAACACATCGCCCGCCTCAATCAACACCGGCGCCAGTTCGCCATCCATCCACAACCAGCACTGCCCCTTCACCACCCCGAAAAACTTGATCTTGTCCGGCGCGGGAAAACGCAGGGCCCAGGCGCCGCCCGCGCTGAAGCCGCCGGTCATAACCGATTGGGCATTCACGAACGTGAGAATCTCGGAAAACGGGTCGCTGGGCATACTCGTACTTTTACGCATGTAAATGGGATAATCGAGTATTCAGAGTACGGCTTTCGAGGGGTAGCGTGTTAACCACACGTCCAATGGAGACTCTGTCATGCCCACAGTACAAAAACCGATCCACAGCGGCTATGGAGCAGCAACCACCGCCGCCGAAGTCATCCGGGGCGTCGATCTCTCGGGCAAGGTGGCGATTGTCACGGGCGGCTACTCCGGCATTGGCCTGGTCACCGCCCGTACCCTGGCTGCCGCGGGCGCCCGCGTGATCATCCCGGCCCGTGACCTGGCCAAGGCACGCGCCGCACTCAAACCTTACCCACAGCTGCAACTTGAACCCCTGGACTTGATGGACGCCCAGTCCATCGAACAGTTTGCCGAGCGCTTTCTGGCGACAGGCTGCCCGCTGCACCTGCTGATCAATAACGCGGGCATCATGGCGCCGCCGCTGAGCCGCAATGCCCAGGGCTACGAATCTCAGTTTGCGACCAACCATCTCGGGCATTTCCTGCTTACCCAGCGCCTGTGGCCGGCCTTGCAGCGCGCCGAAGGTGCACGGGTGGTGACGCTGTCCTCACGGGGGCATGTGCACGGCGCCGTCGACTTTGACGACTGGAATTTCGAGCGCCAGGCCTACGATCCATGGAGGGCCTACGGTCAGTCCAAGACTGCCAATGCGCTGTTTGCCGTGCATCTGGATACGCTCGGTGCGGCGAGTGGGGTAAGGGCTTTTGCGGTGCATCCCGGTGGAATCATTACCGATCTGGTGCGGCACATGAAGCCTGAAGTCTTGCAGGCATCAGGCTATGTCGACGAGCACGGGAAACCGGTGATCGACCCTGAGCGGAACATGAAAACCCCGGAGCAAGGCGCGGCCACCAGTGTGTGGTGCGCGGTGAGTGGGCAGTTGGCGGGAATGGGCGGGGTCTATTGCGAGAACTGTGATGTGGCGGCGGCAGTGAGTGCGGAATCGGAAGAGCAGTTGGGTGTCAGGCCGTGGGCGGTGGATACCGGGTTGGCGCAGCGGCTGTGGATACTTAGCGAGCAGCTTGTCGCAGGGCGATAGGCCGCAGTGTGGGGTCAGCGCACTGACCCCATCGGCCCATCAAGAACCCTGCGGCGTTTCTCCGCGCGCCAAACGCGCATTGATATCGTCGATCACCGCCGGCAGTTCGACGATGGTGTCGATCAGGTAATGCGGCCGCGAGCCCTCGAACATCTGTGTAATGCGCGCACGTTCCAGCGCCAGCTCAGCAGCAGGCAGCGCCTTGTATTGCTCGTAGGTCAAACCCAGTGCGTTGCCGGAACAGGTCAACGCCACCGTCCACATGCCGGCGCTACGGCCTTCCAGGATCCCCGGCCAGGTGTCGTCGACCTTCACGCACGCGGCCACATCGCTGACCCCCAGGGCAATCACGTTGGCCAGTGCCTGCGCCGGATGCGGGCGCCCGTTGGGCACTTCGTCGGTCGCCACCACATGGTCGGCGACGTAGCCGTTCTGTCGCGCCAGCTCGACCACCTTGGCCATCACCACCGCCGGGTACCCGGAGCAGGAGCCAATCTTCAAGCCCTGCCCGCGCAGGGTGTTGATCGCCTCAAGGGCGCCGGGAATGACCGCCGAATGCAGCGCGATTTTCTCGATCTGCAACGGCATGAAGCGCTCATACAGTGCGGTGACATCCTCGTCAGTCGGCAAGCGATCAAATACCGCCCGATAACGCTCGGCAATCTGCGGCAGGTTGCACAAGGTGCGGATGTGATCCCACTTGCCCATGCCCATCGGGCCGCGGGCTTCCTCCAGGGAAACGGCGACGCCGAACTCGCCGAACGCCTCGACAAAAATCTGCGTGGGGGCGAAGGAACCGAAGTCGACGACGGTGCCGGCCCAGTCCAGGACCACGGCTTGCAGCTTGGAAGGTTGTTGGTAGTGCATGGCAAGTCTCCATTTTCAGGTGTGAGCAGGCCGTCCCTCTCTCAAAGAAGAGGTAAGCGCCTGGTGAGGGTTTAAACGGTCAAGACGATCAGGTGGCCGGGATCGGGCTGGCCTCGAATAGCTCGGCGATCATCGGTCGGTTGCGGCGGATGCCCAGGCAACACAAGTGGTAGTCGATGAAAAACGGATGGTCGACGAAGGTGATCGGCGTGGTGCCCGGGGTTTCGGCGTATTCCACGGCAGACACAAAGCCGATGCCGATGCCCTTGGTGATCGCGTGCACAATGGCTTCGCGACTGTTTAGCTGCATCACGCAGTTCACGGCGATGCCCTGGCGCTTGCAGCTTTCTTCCACCAGTTGCCGGGTGCGTGAGCTTTTCTCGCGCATCACCCACTTTTCGCGGCTGATCTGTTCCACGTGCACCTCTTTCTGCCGGGCCCACGGGTGGTCATCGCGCACCACCGCAATAATCGGATAGCGCCGGTACAGCTGGGTATCGAAGCGCTGGTCGAACTCCGAAAGGGCCAGGATCGCCACGTCGATATCGAAGTTGAAGAGCCGGTCCAGGGTTTCCTTTTCCGGGGAAAACGAGGTTTCCAGTTCGATGTCCGGGTGGCGCTGCATCAGCTCGTAGGTCAGGTTCATCGCGATCGGCGGCGACACCGCGCCCAGGCGCAGCAGCCCGGTCTTGCGCTGCTTGAAACTCTGCAACAGTTGCATGGCTTCATCCTCCTGGCCGAACAGCCCCTGGGTGATCCCGTAAAGGGCGTGCCCGGCGGCACTCATCTCGATAAACCGCCCGCGACGGTGGAACAGCTCCACCGAGAACTGCTTCTCCAGCCCGTTGACCTGCTCGCTGACCGTCGGCTGGCCGACGCTCAGGTACTCGGCGGCGAGGGTGAAACTGCCGGTCTTCGCCACCGCATGAAACGAGCGCAGCCACTTGTGGTACTGGTACATAACGAGTCCTGTTCCTGAGGTCCGCCGGGCCGGTCATCAACGTCGGATAAACAACGCCACCGCTGCGCTGCACAGGCAGGCCGAGGTCACGACGATGAAGATCAGCGAGGTATTGCCGGTACTGTCGAGCATACTGCCGATCAGCGGTTCCGCCAGGCCGGCGAACAGATAGGATGAGAAATTCATCACGCCCGTGGCCGTACCCGCACGCTTGGCGCCGACCAGGTCCGGGCACAGCGCCCAGAAACTCGACGCCGGGCCATACACGAAGAACCCGCAGAGGAACAACGCTACCAGGCCGATTGCGCTGTGGGGCGGCAAACTCCACATCCACAGGCTGGTGGCGGCGCCGAGGAACATGTAGAGCATGATCGCCAGGTAGCGTTTGGAGCCGAACAGCTTGTCCGAGACCCAGCCGTTGCTCAGGGCGCCGATGGCCATGCCCACCGGCAGGGCCACGGTGATCCACTTGGGGTCGATCATGCTGTCGCCGCTTTTCCAGTTGGCCCCGAGGAAGTGCACCGGCACCCAGACGATCAGGCCGTAGCGGGCGGCGTTCTGGAAACCCAGGGAGATCGCGGCGATGATCAGCCGCGGATTTTTCAGCACCGCCTTGTAGCGCTGCGCCGAGGATTCGACTTCGCCGTGGGCCACTTCATGATTCTTGTCTTCGGCATTCGCCACGCCGGTATCGGCCAGGGGCTCGAAGCCCATGTCTTGAGGCCGCTCGCGGGCCACCAGGTAGAAAATGATGCCGCCCGCCAACATCAACAGCACCGGCAGGCGGAAGATCCAGCGCCATTCCAGTTGGAACACTTCCAGCACCACGATGGAGGTGACGTACGACAGGACCGAGGCGCACCCGGCCGCGAACACATAAAAGCCATACACCTTGCCGCGCTCGCCGGCGCTCCACCAATTGGAAATCAGCCGGCTGCCGGGTGCCCAGCCGAGGGCCTGGAAGTAACCGTTGATGCCCCACGGCAGGATCAGCCCGGCAAAGCCGCCGGCGAAACTGGTGACCCAGTTGGCCGCACAGGACAGCACCGCGCCCAGGGTCATGATGCGGCGGCCACCGAACTTGTCGGCGAGGTTGCCGTTGATCGCCTGGCCAATCGCGTAGGCCCAAAGCATCGCCGCGGAGGCCCAACCTAGGGTTTCCTTGGTCAGGCCGAACTCGGCCTGGATCCCGGGGATGGCAAAGCCGAAGGTCTGGCGGCCGGTGTAGAAAAACAGATAACAAAACATCGCCGCCAGCAGCATGCGCCACTGGGCTACGCGAAACGATGAGGTACGGACGGCAGGAACAGGCAGCACGTGTGCACGATTCATGATGTTTTCCTTATTGTTATTCGCCCCGGCGACCGCAGCCGCAGGGGGGCACTCTTGATAGGTGCAACAGGAAACGACCGAATTACGGTGAGTCTAGGCCGCTTGCGCGCCGATGAAATTCTTGCCGCGTGCGCCTTGCAGGGCGAAGCGGATCATCGCCTCGGCCTCGGTGGCATTCACGCCGTAGTCGGCAAATTCGGTCTTCACGTCCAGGCTGTGGAGGAAGTCGCGCAACTGCGCCTGGGCCTGCTGCAGGTCGGTGCCGAATACCCGTTGCAGAGTGCGGTCCCGCGCGGCGTCGTGCCCCCATGCCAGGCCCAGTACCAGCGGCAAAGTGAAGGAACAGGCGATGCCATGGGGCAGGCCGTGGTGCAGAGTCATCTCATAAGAGATGGAGTGGGCGAGGGCGGTCTTGGTGTTGGAAAAAGCCAGGCCGGCTTTCAGCGCCGCCAAGGCCATGCGCGAGCGCAATTCCTGGTTGCCGAGGTCACGCCGCAAGCGCGGCAGGCATTCCAGGATGTCTTCGATGGCGGAGATGGCGAAGGTGTCCGAGACCGGGTTGGCGTTGACGTTCCAGATCGATTCCAGCGCATGGGACAAGGCATCCAGCCCGGTGGACACCGTGACCCCGGCCGGCACCGTCAGCATCAACTGCGGGTCGATGATCGCCACTGTCGGCCAGGTGCAGTCCAGGTGCAGCGAATACTTCTTGAGGCTGGCGGAGTCCCAGATCGTCGCCCATGGCGTGACTTCGCTGCCGGTGCCGGCGGTGGTCGGTGCGGCAATCAACAGCTTGTGGCGGGCCGGCGCGAAAGGTTTACCGGTGGCCAGCAACGCCAGCAGCTCGTCGAAATCCCCGGAATCTGTGCCGACGATCAAGGCCTTTGCCGTATCAATTGCACTGCCACCGCCGACGGCGACCACCACCTGGCAGTCACCGGCCTGCAGCCAGAAACGCTCGTAGGTGTCGCGCAGTTGGGCCACGTCAGGGTTGGGCTGTACGTCTTCAATGACGTACACCAGGCGCTCACCCAGCAGGTCCTGGATGCGGTCTACCAAACCGAGCCCGCGGGCTTCGGGAAAGGTCACGAGGGCGACGGTCTGGCCTTCGGTAAGAGCGGCGAGTTCTTGCAGGCAGCCCCAGCCGAAGCGGGTGTCTACCGGGTTGTGGAAGCGGGCAGTCATGGCGGGTTCCTGGTTTTTGTTATTGGAAGTGCCGCCATAGTCGGGGAGGGTGAGGTGGACCTCAAATCGATAGATTGTGGGGATGGATTGGCTGGGCCGATAGTACAGCCCAACCGTCAGGTGACTTCAGCGCACGTTCCGGAACAACATCAATCGCGCACTCTCATGCAGGCCACGGGTCAGCCCCTGCAACCGCTCAAACTCCTCGGGATACTGCTGAGCCACATTGTCCCTCGGCGTTTGCGACGCCAGGTCATGCAGGGTCGGCGAGCTGCCGTCGTGCTCCATTTGCAGCAGGAAGTCCTTGGTCACGCCGCCGATCAGCGGGAACGTGCCCTCGCGCAATACCAGCGGCACCACGCGCTCGCCTTCCGGCGCAGGTTGCTGGATATCCCGGCCCATCGCGCCATTGCGGAACGGTATGCCCGCCATGCCGGCCACGGTCGGCAGCAGGTCCGCCAGGCCGACGGCTTCTTCGATCACCCGGGGTTGCAGGCCGGGCGCGTGGATCATCATCGGCACGTTGTTGCTTTCCAGCCCAAGCTGCTCGAATGCCGGCGCCATGTGCGGAATCTGGCTGATTCGGGTGTTGTGGTCGCCGAAAAACACGAAGATGGTGTTGTCGTAGTAACCGCCAGCCTTGGCGATTTCCATCAGGCGGCCGATGTTGAAGTCCAGCAGGCGCACGGCGTTGTACTGCTCGACGCTGCGGCTGCCTGCGGCCTGGACTTGTTCCACGGTGAGGTCATGCACCTTGAAGCCATCGTTGGTCTTGGGGATGGTAAACGGTCGGTGGTTGCCGGAGGTTTGCAGGTAGGCGAAGAACGGTTGGTCCTTGGGGATGGCCCGCAGCAGTTCGTCGCCTTCCTTGAACAGGTCCAGATCCGAAACGCCCCACACGTCCACCCGTGGCGAGCGCCAGTGGCTTTCGTCATACAGCTTCACGCCGTCGATGCTCTGGCGGATCAAGGCGTTGATATTCGCCCAGCCGGCATTGCCGCCGATCATGTAGAGCTTCTGGTAGTCCTCGAACGCATTGATCAAGGTGTGTTGCCGGGTGATCAGCGGGTTGCGGGTCGCCGTCTCCTGGCGGGTAACGTCGGGCACGCCGGTGATGCTCGCCCACACGGTTTTGGCGGTGCCGGTGACGGGCACGTAGAAGTGTTTGAAGAACCAGCTTTCCTTCGCCAGCTTGTCGAGGTTCGGCGTGGGGTTCAGCGGGTTGCCATAGGCGCCCACGGCGCTGGTGCCGAGGGACTCGAGCATCACGAAGATCACGTTCGGCGGGCGCTCGCCCTTGAGCTGATAAGGCTGCACGGCTTGTTCACGGGCGAAGTTCAACTGCTCGGGGTCGGGCTGGCTGACCCCCAGATAATTCGCGACTTGCGGGTAATGCTCTCGTACCCGCGCCTCATCGAATTGCGACTGGCCGACCTTGAGGGTGTCGTACAGAAACAGCACCGGGTTGAGGCCCACGGCGGCGATCTGGTTGTTGCCGGAAAAGAACGCGTCGCTCCAGCGCAGGGGCACCGGGTTTTCGATATTGAGGTTGGCGACGCGGCCGAGCAGGGCCAGCAATACCGCGATCACGCCGACGGTGGCCACGGATGCGATGGCCAACTTGCCAATGGGTTTGCGTTCGCCATCCAGGGTGATGCGTTCAAGGCGAACCAGGGCGTAGGTCCATAGGCCGACGGCGGCAAGCCAGCTCAAGGTTATCCACAGCACCGGGTAGGTTTCCCACACCATCTGTTGTGAAATCTGCGCGTCTTCCAGGTAACGCAGCACCGTGGCGTTGATGCGCACACCGAGGTAGGCGTAGTGGCCGAAATCGATGATGTACACCAGCCCGACGATGGCCAGCGCCAGCAGCAGATAACCCCGTGCCAGCCAGCGCAGGGCGGGGACAGTCACCAGGTTCCAGCGTGGCAGCCAGGCGAGCAGTGCCAGGGGCAACAGGATCAGCATCGCCAGGCGCAGGTCGAAACGCAGGCCGATGCCCACGGTTTCCAGCAGTGCGGGGTCCCTTAGGTCGACCCCGGAAAATCCCCATACAAACACCAGCCGCAGTGCCGCCAGCAACGCAAATACCAAACCGATCGCGCCCACGCCGTAGCGCAGGCGGCGCGAGTGCAACCATCCCATCATTGACCTCTGTGCAATTTTAAAAGAGGGCGCCAGGCAGCCATCGCCAGCATCCACAACCCGGCCACCAGGCAGTAGCCCGTCAGCAGTGGGTCGATCAGATAGTCCCAGTAGTTTTCCGAGGCCTTGAGCCGTAGTGCGAACGCCAGGGTGCCCGCCGCGAGCATCCACACCGCCAGCGTATTACGCAGCCAGAGCATCAACAGTGCTGCCGCGCCTATCAGCACGATCATCGGCCGAGGGTTGAAACCCCAGCGGTAGGGGTCGAAATACGTCAGGCCCATCGTCGCCGGGTACAGCACCAGGCTCAGGGCGCCAAACAGCAACAGCACCTGGACCTTCTGCGGGCGCTGGAGCGGCTGCACCACGCCCAACCGGCACAGGCTGACCCACACCAACAACACCAGGGTGCTGATGGCCAGGTCATCGGTGAAGCTGCGCACATACGCCGCCAACGGCAGTTCGTTGACCGGGATAAAACTTACCACCACCAACACCGGCAGCAGCCAGGGGCGCCAGGGTGTTGTGACGCGCAACAGGCTGAGCAGCACAAAACCCAACAGCACAAAACTCAAATGCGCTTGCCATACAGAAACCATCACAGGCGCTCCGACAGCCAGGCTTCGTTGAAGCTGACATGTTTGATAAAGGTGTTATTCCACGAGTACACCAGGTGGTACATGCCGTCCGGGCTGCGGCTGAAGTACGGGTACTCGTATTCGAAATCGCAGCCACGGGGCTTGCACACCCGGTAATCCAGGTTGCTGAGGAAGCGTTGCTCCAGGGGCAGGCGCAGCGCACCGCTGGAGGCGCGGAAGCCTTCGCCGATGATTTCCTTGTAGGCCTCGGGGGAGAACGGTTGGCCCAAGGGGTCGGGGGATTGATCCAGTTCCACCACGGTGCGCCACTGATTGAGCTTGGCATCGGTGCCGTACAGGCTGAGCTTGAAGCGGCCGTCCTGCAGGTCGTTGAGGGCCACGAGCAAACCGTCGCCTTCAGTGCTGACGGCTGCCAGCGAGGAGTTGGGATTGGACGGTTCCAATGGGTAAGGCTCGCTCCAGGTTTGGCCGGCGTCTTCGGTGCGGCTGGCGAGGACTCGGTGATGGGTTTCGCCGGCGTAACGCAGCATGGCGATGGCGCGTTGGCCGTCCTGCGGGACGATGGTCGGCTGCAGCGAGTTCTTCCCACGGCTGATACGGAATTTGTCGACCACCGCACCGTCGGGGCTCAAGTACAGGTACTCGGCGAATTTGCCCATGAACTCGTGGTACACCGGCAGGCCGATGGAACCGTCAGCGTGGAATACCGGTGCGGCGCGCACCAGCGTGCTGATATTGAAGAAAGGCGAGGTGATCAGTTGCCGAGGGGCCGACCAGTTCGTCCCCAGGTCATCCGAGACCATCACGTTGATCGCGCTGGTGGCCCAGCCGCCTACCGACACCGAAACGTAGAACATCCACAGGCGATTGTCCGGTGCCAGGGCGATCACCGGGTTGCCCAGTTTACGGATGTAGCGGTGCGTGCCGTCGCGGGTGCTTTCACGGGTGGCCAATACTTGCTCCGGGCCCCACTCGGCGCTTTTCGCGTCAAAGCGCGCGGTGCGCACCTGCACATCGGCGGCGCCCTCGCGGGACCCGGCAAACCACACGGCCATCAGGTCGCCGCCGGGCAGGGCGGTGACCGAGGAGGAATGCACAAAGTCATTGAGCTGCGAGGAGACAAAGCGGCTGCTGTATTGCGGGGCGGCCTCTGTTGGCGAGCTGTCCTTGGGGCCTTGGGCAAACGGCGCCAATACGTGGGGCGGATGACTTTGCCAGGCAGCGAAAAACACCACCAGCAGACTGCAGATCATTAAAAGCGGGCGCATAGAGAACCTGTCGGGAAAAAGGATTACTGCGCACGGTCATCCGGCAGGCGCCTCCTGCGGCCGGTGAGCATGGATAACGGCAGGTTGTCCCGCACCTGGATACTTTCAAACAACGCCGCCAGCACATGCACGCCTACCAGGCCGGCCAGTACATTGGCGGCAGTTTCGTGCAACAGCAGCGGCCAATCGGCGCCCCACAGGGCGTCGACTTCCTGCATCAAAAAGCCACTGGCACCGATAGCCAGCAGCGCCAGCAACATCAGAATCATCACCAGCGCGCCAATGGGCGAATGGCCCAGGCGGTGCTGCGGCCGGCGGTTGAGCAGTGAACGCACATGGCCCATGAGCCGTTCCGGCGTTGGCCAGAAGTCCGCCCAGCGCGCGCTGCGCGGACCGACAAATCCCCACACCAACCGCACCAGCAACCAGGCCATGGCGTAATAGCCCAGCCATACGTGCCAGTCGTCGCCTGCTTCGTTGAAGAAGTAATTGGCCACAAAGACGCCGGCGATTGAGAGGTGAAACATCCTCACCACCGGGTCCCAGAGGCGCAGGGAGGTGGCTGGCATCAGCCCTTGATCTCTGTCTTCACGGCCTTGCCGGTGACTGGATCGTGGTAGATCTCGACCTTGCGCTTGTCCTTGTCAAAGCCATAGATCTCGTAGCAGTTGCCGTCAGTAACCTTGAACTTGCTGATCTCGTAGCCCTGGGCCTTGAGTTGCTCCTGAAAGGCCTTCTGGTCCTGCCATTGCGAGCGCTCGGCAGTGGTGCATTGCGGGCCGGCGAAGGCCATGGGGCTGGCGATAATCAGCGACAGCAAGAGAATTTTACGCATGGAAACGCTCTCAGCAGATGTGGGAGATTTCACTGTGCAAAACCAACCTTAGCGAAAGCTTAGTTGGCAACGGCCCGTAACATCTTTCCCGAAATAGCCTCGACGGTTACACGGCATCATGCCGCCGGTTACTCCAGAGAATCAGTTATGCGCCTGCTCCTTGTCGAAGATGATCGTGCCCTTGGCCAAGGGATCCGCGTGGCCCTGGGCGCCGAAGGCTACACCCTGGACTGGTTGCAGGATGGCGTCAGCGCCTTGCACGCGTTGCGCACCGAAAGCTTCGACCTGCTGCTGCTCGACCTCGGCCTGCCGCGCCTTGACGGCCTCACACTCCTGCAAACCCTGCGTGCCGAGCAATACGACCTGCCGGTGCTGATCCTCACCGCCCGCGACGGCACCGCCGAACGCATTGCCGGCCTGGATGCCGGCGCCGACGACTACCTGGTCAAACCCTTCGATGTCGAAGAGTTCAAGGCCCGCGTCCGCGCCCTGTTGCGCCGCAGCCAGGGCCGGGCGCAGCCATTGCTGGAACATGCGGGCGTGAGCCTGGACCCGGTGACCCAACAGGTCAGTTATCAAGGCGAGGACGTTGTGGTCACGCCGATGGAATACCAACTGCTGCACCAACTGATGGTGCGCCCCGGCAAAGTCGTCACCCGCGAACGTCTGTCCCGCGCGCTGTACGGCTGGCAGGACCGCGTCGAAAGCAACACCCTCGAAGTCCTTATCCACAACCTGCGCAAAAAACTCTCCACCGAACTGATCCGCACCGTACGCGGCGTGGGCTACGTGGTGGAACTCAAGCCATGAACTCGGTCCGCGCGCGCATCCTCATTCCGGTGCTGGTGCTGATCCTGCTGGGTGATGGCCTGATCAGTTGGCTGGTGCTGCGGGACAGCCACCACGAAATCGAAGAAGTCTACGACGCTCAACTCGCCCAAAGTGCCCGCTTGCTGCAAGGCGTACTGCGCCAGCGCGACCCCGGCGATGCCGATTGGGACCGCCTGTACCAGGCTTTCGATCAAGCCATGAGCCGCGTCGGCGAAGACGGCGCCGCGCATCCCTACGAAACCCGCCTGACCTTTCAGGTATGGCGCACCGACGGCCAACTGCTGGTGCGCTCCACCGACGCGCCGATCCTCAACGCACCGCCCACCACCCTCGGGCCTCACGACCTGATGGAAAACGGCAATGACTGGTGCGCGTTCATGCTCGCCGACATGCAACAAGGCCTGCTGATCTGGGTGGGCGAGCGCGACGACATTCGCCAGGACGTGATCCAGCGCATCATCCGCCACACCCTCTGGCCCATCCTGGTTGGCGTGCCGCTGCTGGCGTTGTTGATCTGGCTGACCAT
The DNA here is from genome assembly GCF_058780865.1 of Pseudomonas sp. GP01-A4. Lineage (NCBI taxonomy): Bacteria > Pseudomonadati > Pseudomonadota > Gammaproteobacteria > Pseudomonadales > Pseudomonadaceae > Pseudomonas > Pseudomonas sp. GP01-A4. The sequence goes on along the minus strand of NZ_JBYSWF010000109.1, from coordinate 659 downwards.
CGGCTGGGGCCTCAAGCCCCTGCGCGCCATGGCCCAGGCCATTCGCGGGCGGGACAGCAATACGTTGCGACCGCTGCAACTTGAACCGTTGCCGGCGGACCTGGAACCGATGCAAACCGCGCTGAACCGCCTGCTGGTGCAGGTGGATGACCTGCTGGAGCGGGAGCGTCGGTTTATCGCGGACGCGGCGCATGAACTGCGCACGCCGTTGGCGATATTGCGCATTCACGCGCAGAACGCCCAGAGCGCGGAAACCGAGGAGCAGCGGCGAGAGGCGTTGGACTTCCTGGTGAATGGCGTGGACCGGGCGACGCGTATTGGCAGCCAACTGCTGACCATGGCGCGCATCGAGCCGCAGTTGAACAACACCGTACGAGTGCGTGTGCCGTTGACGGAGTTGGTGCGCGAAGAACTTGCGGAACTGACGCCCCTGGCGATGGAGAAAGGCGTTGAGTTGGTGCTGGAAGGGGATGAGGAATGCTGGATTGAAACGGACCCGATAGCGTTGGCGATTGCGCTGCAGAACCTGGTGACCAATGCGCTGAATTTCTCGCCGGCGGGGAGTGAGGTGAGGGTGGTGGTGCGGGAGGAGGATTCGGGCGTGGTGCAGCTGTGTGTGGAGGATGCGGGGCCGGGGATTGATGAGGGGGAGATTGGGC